>JAUXCV010000201.1 GCA_030618675.1 Acidimicrobiia bacterium
TCCTGGTGGAGGTGAGGGGATTTGAACCCCTGGCCCCTACGTTGCGAACGTAGTGCTCTGCCGGACTGAGCTACACCCCCGGACGGGGCGGAAGTGTATCAGGCGAAGAAACGCATCGGCAGCCCTATTCCGCCCACTCGACGCCGAAACCGACACGATCCGGATGCGAGTGACCGTTGGCGCAGGTCACTCGCTCTTCTATCGACTCCTCGATCGGATCGGACTCCACGATGAACACCGGCTTCCCGTTCTCGGACCGAGAGCCAACGATCCGACGGGTCACCTCCGTCGTCCAAACGAGATGAACCTCGGTCGACGAACACACGGGACAAGCAGGTGCAGACATCGGTTCAGTTCCCTCCGAGTTCGGTACGCAGTCGTTCCTGGACAACGGCGGTCGTCAGATCCGACCGGCTCCGTTCGATGAGAGACCGTGCGATGTCGGTCGTGCGACGCAGTCCGGCCGTCATGCCATCGGGATAGTCGAGCGATGTCAGCAGATCGAGGACCGCGTCCATCGAAACGAACGTGGCTTCGGCATCGGCGATCCTGCCGGCTCTGAGATAGTCGAGCATGCGTCGACGCTGCTCTCCCACCGCTTCGCCCAGACCCTTGAGGTACGGAACGGAGTGGACGCCGATGTCGGAGGGGAGGGGCAGTGGCTCCCCCGCAAGGAGGGCGGCCGTCAGGATCCCCTCTGCGTACTCCTTCACCGCGTCGTAGAAGAACCCGGCGTGGTAGATGTCCTGATGATCAGAGAGCGGGACCTCGGCTTCCATGATCAACGAGCGGGCCTGAGTGAGAAGAGCATCGGCTCGTTCGGTCTCGCCGCGATGGAGTGCCCGAATCGCGTTCGCCGACGTGCGGATGATGATCCGGCAGTTCTTCAGGGCAAGCTCGCGTGCGGCGTTCTTCTCATCCAGGTCGAGACGAACCGCAGCTTCGACGGCTGACAGGTCGGGGGGATCGATCTTCACCGGATCAGCCGGCGATGACGCGAACCGTCGGCGGTGCCGCTTCGAGTTCGAGGGCCTCGACGGATGTCGGGCTTGAGGCCACCGGTGTAGGCAGAGGTACGACCGGTGCGCGTCGCGCTCTCTTCGGCTGGCGGGCGGTGAGGATCAGTGCGACATAGGCACCGACCGCCATGTCGACGACGATCGTGATGCCGAGCCAGGTGATGCTGGATCGCATCACGGCGATCACGAGCGTAACGAGGGCCGTTACGAACAACGCAACGAAGATCCGCTGCCGACGCATCTGAGCGTGATGCTGGGCATAGGCGGGGCTGCCGACCTGTGCAGCGGTGACATTCGCCAGCTTCTCTTTCGAGCGCGCGAACGCACGGGTCGTTGCCCGCGGGTTCTCCCGTCGATGATCGAAGAACGAGGGCAGCAGAAACGCCGCCCACGCCCCCGCGATGAGGATGAAAAGAATGATGCCCATCAGTTGTACTCCGCCGCTTGATCGAGCGTAGGCTCGCATCCGGCGACTTCGAAGCATTTTCCCAGTACTGAGCTATGCATTGTGGTCCGATGATCCGCTTACTAGCAACTCCAAACCATGGGAGAGCGCAGGGAGGATCACCTCCAGGGACTCCTCGACCCCACTCACGGACCCCGGAAGGTTGACCACGAGCGTCCGCTCGATCGTGCCGGCAACGCCGCGCGAGAGCATTCCGTGGGGGTTCTTGCCGAACGTCGCCGCTCTCATCGCCTCAGCCAACCCAGGTGCCTCACGCTCGAGAACCGCTCTTGTGCCTTCCGGTGTGAGATCCCGTGAGGTGAGTCCGGTACCACCCGTGGTGACGATGAGATCGACCGTACCCGCCAGTTCGGAGAGAGTCCCGGCGACCGACTCCACACCATCGGGAATCACCCGGCACTCGATCACGCGAAGGCCGGCCGATTCCAGAAGGGCGACCGCTGTGGGGCCGGATCGATCCTCGGCCGTTCCAGATGACACCCGGTCCGACACGGTGACCACCGACACGGTTCGATCACCCACGACGCCACTCCCCCGACCGTCCACCCGACTTCTCGAGGAGGCGAACGGCGCCGATCTCTGCTCCCCGATCGACACCCTTGATCATGTCGTAGAGGGCCACAGCGCCGACAGCCGCTCCCGTCATGGCCTCCATCTCCACGCCCGTCTTGGCCGTGACCGTGGCGGTGACGGTGATCGTTGCGCCGACATCGGAAGACTCGACGGTGACGGTCACAGATTCGATCGGAAGGGGATGACACAGAGGAACGAGCATCGAGGTCTGCTTCGCCCCTTGGATCGCTGCGATCCGCACCGTGGCGACGGCGTCGCCCTTCGGCAGATCACCCGTGAACAATCGGTCGCGAGTGGATTCGTTCATGTGGACCATCGCCTCAGCAACGGCTCTTCGCACGGTCACTGCCTTGTCTCCCACATCGACCATGCGTACGTTCCCTGCATCGTCGAGGTGGGTCAGTTCATCGGTCACCGAGCACCTCCCTCCGGCTCCTGGCTTCCGGCCAGTGGATCATCTCGAGTTCTACGGTACCGCCTGGCTCGACGCGACCGGTACCGACCGGCACGACGGCGAGTGCATCGGCGAAGGCAAGCGCGGACAGGACATTCGACGACTGGCCGCCCGACTTGCGGGCATGCCATCCGCCATCGCTGTCGCGTTCAACTGTGACTCGAAGGAACACGGTCTTGTTCGGATTGGTGTCGACACCGTCATCGAGAACTCCCCTCACGCGATCGCGGAAGAGCAGGTCGGCGCCCATCATGGCGAGGAGCGCGGGCCTCATGAACTGTTCGTACGACACGAACACAGAGACCGGATTCCCCGGCAGTCCGAAGAACGGAACATCATTCACCGTTCCGAACCCGAAGGGCTTCCCCGGCTGCATGGCGATCTTCCAGAAATCGACGCTGCTTCGTTCCCTCAACGCGATCTTGACGATGTCATACGCGCCCATCGACACACCGCCGCTCGTGACGATCGCGTCGGTGCCCTCCACGGCCTCATCGAGAACGCTCTCGAAGGTCTTCGTATCATCGTTGATGATGCCGTAGTCCCGCACCTCGACTCCGAGATCGGTCAGCAGGCCCTTCATGAGCGTCCGGTTCGAATCACGGACGGCTCCTCTCGCCAGGGCCGGAGTCGACGGCGGCACGAGTTCGTCACCGGTCGACATCATCGCGACGACCGGCCTCCGGTGAACGACGGGACGCACCCCCATCGAGGCCATCACCGAGGCATGCACCGCGCGCATCCTTAGCCCGGCATCAAAGACTCTGGCACCGGCCCGCACGTTCCCGCCTGCGGGCCTGATGTGGTCGCCGACCGAAGCCGCTTCCAGGATCCGGACGCGACCACCCTGGAGCGCCTCCGTCGCCTCGACGGGGACGATCGCGTCGGCGCCGGCCGGGATCGGCGCCCCGGTCATGATCCTCGCAGCCGTGCCACCGATGAGCGTGACCGGCGGAACAGCGCCAGCCGCCACGTCATCCACGACTGCGAGATCCACCGGCGGAAGCACCGTGTCCGCTGCGATCACCGCGAAGCCATCCATCGCCGAGTTCTCGAAGCCGGGAAGATCCTCTCGCGCGTCGACATCCCTGGAAAGGACCGCACCGATCGCTTCGGCGAAGCTCACTTCGATCTCATCGAGCAGCGGTACACGCTCGAGTACCTCGACTTGCATCTCTGCGAGTGGGCGCATCATCCGGCGACCGACCGTTCTGAGCCTGTCGCGAGTCGACGGATATTGGGGATGTGGCGAACCACGACGAGTACCGCGATGCCGAACGCCCATATGAGGGACCATCCCCGGTATCCCGAGAGGGCGAAGCCGGGCACGTAGAGCACCATCGCTCCAAGCGACGCTGCGGACGCCACTTTGAACGCGAGCGTGACGACAAGCCAGGCCACTGCGAGCAGGACGCCG
>JAUXCV010000438.1 GCA_030618675.1 Acidimicrobiia bacterium
GATCAGGATGAGTACGCCCAGGAACACGAACGCTGCGATCTTCTGTGTCCACGTCGGTAGAAGCGACATCTCCGATGAGTAGGACACGTAGAGGCGGGGTCGGGTTCTCATACTCGGCGGATCTCCTCAGTGCCGAACAGCCCGTAGGGGCGCACGAGCAGCACGACGAGCATGACGAGGTACGGCATCACACCGGAGAAGCCGAGACCCAGGAACGACCAGCTTGGCCCGGCGAGGTAGGCACCCGCGTACGACTCGGCAAGGCCGACGATGAAGCCACCGACAACCGCTCCGGTGATCGAGTCGAGTCCGCCGATGACGATGGCAGGCAGCGCCCGGAAAGCGAAGAACGCGGTCGTGTTGCTGACGCCGATCGAGGAGCGGGGGAACAGAGACGAGAAGATGCCTGCCGCCGCTGCGAGACCGGCACCGATGGCCCATGCAAGGGCGAAGATGCGGCCGGCGCTGATGCCCTGCGCCATCGCTGCTTCCTGGTCGAACGCGGTGGCCCGCATGGCGACGCCGTAGCGGGAGCGGAAGAACAGGGCGATCCCGATCAGGCAGATGATCGTCACGACGACCGTGGCGATCTCGGACTTCGCCATGATCGCCGGTCCGATGTTGACCACGTCGGCCCCCCACGGATCACCGAGCGGGCGAGGATTCGTGCCGATGAGATCGTCGGTGATGGTTCGGATCACGATGTCGAGGGCGATCGTGATCATCACGACCGAGAACAGTGGTTCGCCGATCATCGGGCGAATCGCCAACCGCTCGAGTACGAGTCCGACGACGGCGGTGATGAGGACTGCTACCAGCGCAGAGAGGATCCACTGCACCGTCGTCGGCAGGAACGTCACATAGCGACCGGGGAAATTGATGACGGTGGCGAGGTACGCAGCGAAGAAGGCGCCGAGCGCGGCGAGCGCGCCGTGGGCGAAGTTCAGGACCTGCGTCGCCTTGTAGATGAGAACGAGACCGAGAGCGAGGAGCGCGTAGATCGCACCGAGTGCGATGCCGCTGCTCGTTGCGTTCGCGAACTTGTCGACTGCCTCCTGTCCACCGGCCTGAGCGAAGACGAGGAGACCGTAGATCATGAGCCGTACATCTCCGAGATGAGACCGGAGAACATGTCCTCCATCGTTTTCCGCTTGATCTTCTGGGTAGCGGTCAATTCGCCGTCTTCATGGTCGAGTTCCTTGGGGATCATCCGGAACTTCTTGATCTGCTCGACCCTGGCAAACTTCTCGTTGGTTTCGTCGACGATGCCCTGCGCCAACTCGATGACCTCGGGCTTCTCCGAGAGATCCCGGTAGGTCGTGTACGGGATCCGCTTCGACAGTGCCCAGTTCCCGACAACGTCGTACTCGATGGCGATAAGGGCCGTGAGGAACTTGCGACCGTCGCCGATCACCATGGCCTCTTTGATGAACGGCGATGTCTTGAGGCTGTTCTCGATCTCGGACGGTGAGATGTTCTTCCCACCCGACGTGATGATGATGTGCTTGATCCGGTCGATGATCTTCAGGTGGGTTCCATCGACCCAGACGCCGACATCGCCGGTCATCAGCCACCCGTCGTCGGTGAAGGTCTCCTTGGTCTCTTCGGGCTTGTTCCAGTAGCCGAGGAAGTTCCCGGGGTGCTTCGTCTGGATCTCTCCGGTCTTCTCGTCGAGGCGGAGTCCGATGCCCGGGTACGGCTCGCCGACGGTCCCGACCTTGTTCCGACCGTGGAAGTTGAGCGTTGCTACGGCCGCGTTCTCGGTCATTCCGTACAACTCGACCATCGGGACACCGAAGCCCATGAAGAACTCGATGACCTCCGGAGCGATCGGTGCGGCGCTCGTGCCCGCCCATCGGCAGCGACGGAGTCCAACACGCTCCTTGAGAGCACGGAACATCAGCGGGTTGCC
>JAUXCV010000082.1 GCA_030618675.1 Acidimicrobiia bacterium
GTTGGGCCGTTGGTGGTGGGGTTGATCTTCGCTGGCTTGGGTGTGTGGAGCCTGGTATTTGATTCTCCAGCGAAGTCGCTGCAGGTGCGAACCGCAGACATTGACATTGTCGTCCTAGACGACGGTTCGCTCGAGGTGACCGAGATCCTCACCATCTTCTTCAAAGGGCGCTACCGGGCGGCCTACCGGGACATCCCGCTGCGAGAGGGCGAGTCGATCGACGAGATCGAAGTAGCCGACGAATCTGCTGTGTACGAGCTCGGAGGCTGCACGGAGTACGGCTGCTGGTCTAATCCTGGGCTGTATGGGTGGGAACACTCCGAAGACTACGTTCGGGTGGTATGGCATCACAGGTCGCGCGACACCGATCGAATGTTCACGTTGAAGTACCGGCTGCGAGGCGTCGCTACCGCATATGACGATGTCGCAGATGTATACCTCAAAGTTTGGGGTGAAGGCTGGCATCTGGGTGTAGAGCGACTCTCGGCGCGTATCCATGTACCAAGCGAAGCGCTCGAGGGAGACGTTCATGCTTGGGCACATCTCAATGACCTCGACGTGTCAGCGTCACTCGGAACCGATGGAGTCTCGCCGTCACTGACGGCATCCGACATTCCTGGGGGACGTTGGGTGGAACTCCGCTCAACGTTCCCAGTCACGCTGCTCGCGTCCACATCTGGTGCCCGCGTGGTTGACGAGCCGGGTATCGAGTCGATCCTCGCTGAGGAGGACCAACTCGCCGGGTACGCCGAGACCGCCGACCGCAACCGGGTGCTCGGCGTACTCGGAGGCTTCGCAGCACTGCTCTTCTTCGGAATCCTGGGACTCGTGATGTTCTTGCGATACGGGAAGGAGCCTCGGGTTGACTACGACCTCGAATACGAGATGGGTCCCCCCAGCGACTTGCCGCCGGCCAAGGTGGGGACGCTGCTGTCGCAGGGCAAGGTGACGGAGAGGGAATTCACAGCGACCATGTTCGATCTCGTGCGGCAGGGCGTCATCGACGCTGAGGCCGGTCAGGGGTCGGCCGATCGGCTCGTCCCAGAGCTCGAACTGAGCCTGGGATCAGAGAAGAGATCGCTCCGTTCCTTTGAGAAACCCGTGTTTCGAATCCTCAAACGAGCTCTCGCGAAGGGCGCCACTGCATTGAGCTCACTCCCCACCCGATTGGCCGCCGCTGCTGGAAAGAATGCCTCCGACTACAAGACCTTCAAGTCCGAAGTCCGCAACTCGCTGGAGAGCGACGGGTTGCTTGACACGTCGGGCAATGTTGTTGCTGCGATCGTTGTCACTATTGCGGGTGCCTTCGCTGTGGCCGGGTACTTCCTCTTGCCGGTGGTTCTCGAGAGCCAGCCGGGGGGTGCGCTCATGGCCCGGTACATCATGGTTGGATGGATCGCCGGCGTTGTGCTGCTTGCTGCGGTCGTGGGGTTGGCCCGTAGAGCCAGAGTGAAGCGGACTCCGAGCGGCGCTCTTGAGGCAGCCCGTTGGGAAGCGTACCGACACTATCTCGAAGACTTCACTCAAGTCGAAGGGGCCCCGGTGGGCTCGATAGCTCTCTGGGACCGGATGTTGGTCGACGCTATCGCGCTGGGCGTCGCACACGCGGTCCTGGCAAACGCGAGGAACTACGCCCCTCCCGACATGGAGTCGTCCTCCGAGCTGCATTGGTACAGCTGGTACGGGGACTCGGATGACCATTCCGGCAACCCGTTCTCCGATGTCGAACAGTCGCTATCGGGAGCCTTCGACGCACCATCCTCGGATAGTGGAGGTGGCGGAGGTGGAGGTGGCGGTGGTGGAGGCGGCGGCGGCTGGTAGCAGGGCGGTTCCTTGTATACAGGAGCACAGCAACCGGCAGGATGATCCGTGAGGCGCCACCCTGACCAGCCGTAGGATCCCCGATTCTGTGGGGGGATCGTTGCATCAAGAATCGCACAGCCGGCGTCGACGTGCCAGCAGATGCCGATATCCTGCACACATCGGACGAGTATCGGCGGAGTAGGAGCAGGGCCATGAAGACACTGGGAAACATCATCTGGCTCGTACTCGCCGGGATCTGGATGGCAGCCGCCTACGTCCTGGCCGGTGTCGTGATGTTCATCACGATCATCGGCATACCGCTTGGAGTGCAGGCGTTCAAGCTCGCAGGGTTCGCGCTGTGGCCGTTCGGGAGGACCGTGATACGCAATCCACGCAGTGATATCGCCCTCTCCACCATTGCGAACGTACTGTGGTTCATCTTCTGTGGAATCTGGCTCGCCATCGGACACGTCATCACCGGAGTGCTTCTGATGATCACGATCATCGGCATACCTTTCGGCGTCGCATCGTTCAAGATGGCCGGCCTTGCTCTCGTTCCTTTCGGGAAGACCGTCGTCCGTGCCAAGGATGTCGGGGACGCCCAGGTCGTCGTAGCCATCGGATAGGCGCCGTCCGGTAGCTTCGACCCGGATAGCGTTCAGTTGACCGTTGTCCGCGGCGTGTATGCTCGGGGGAGTGGCCGTCAGGAACTTCGGCACAAGGCCGGAGGTGCATGGGGGCGGCGGAGGGGAAGGCAACCATGCGACGAGCGATCGTCATTGTGATGGCCACTGCACTGTTCCTCAGTGTCACTGCCGGAATCGCGGGGGCGGCCCCGTGGGAAGAGAAGGCAGCCGGCGGAACGGTATCCACCAACTACCCCGGTCTCACCGTCGATCTCGCCGCTTTCTTCCGGCCCGAGGTCGATCATGCCAATGCGGCCAATGGCCAGGGGCAGTACTACTACCAGGGCAACGCCTACCGCTTGCGTGTTACCGCTGCGTGTCTTGATGCTGCGGCAGGCACCGTGACGGCGTGGGGTCCCGCCGTGGTCACTGCTGGATCGTTCAAGAGCGGGACGCTCGTTCGAGGCGACAGAGCGTACGGCGTCCTGTCCCTCCGGGACGATGGTGATGGCTTCGTCTCGGCTCGTGCGGGGATCGCTTCCGACTTCTTCGACGAGGGGCTGGCGACCATGGTTGCCGAGCAGTGCGGTGGACCTGGTCGATTCCCGGCAGCGGGATCCGGCGAACTCGACTTCACGGCCAAGTAGTCGGCCGGCGGACGACAATCCACAGAATACGAATGGTGGAGGCTCCTTCGGGAGCCTTCACGTCGTTCGATGGGCAGTCGTTGCCTTCTGGGACCGGCGGGTGGAATCGATTGCGTGCAAGCATCTCGGGGGAGACGGATGGGTCGACGAATCCGGATGGCAGGTGTGATGGTGGTGGCCATCCTGGTGACTGGATGCACGTCGAGTTCCGACACGAGTTCCGATACGGCGAGTGCCGACATCTGTCGCCACCTGCAAGACGTCGCGATCGAGATCACGCAGGAGTGGATCGACGCGGCCGAAAGCAGCGACGTGACCGTTGAGGAGTGGGCATTGTCTCCGGATTTGGCCCTGGGCAAGGATGAGGCTGAGGCACTCCTGATGCGAAAAGACGCGTTCGTGGAAGAGTGGAACGGCTACGACTGTGCGGGTGCGGCCTTCGACGTTGTCCCACGGAGGGTTGACGAACTCACGTACACGAAGCCCATCGGCGAGCACGTGGTGGAGCAACTCACCAGCGAGGACTAGCTGCTCAGGGCTTTCGACGGGGGAGCATCGCAGGGCGAGGTTCGGCCGGGAATGGGTGCGTTCCACCAGTAGTGGCATCAACCCCTGCCAGCCAGCGTCAGGTGCCGGATGAAGCGTGCACCATCGCGTGACTCGGCGCGTAGGTTTGAAGTCAATAACGTGAGGGAGGTCGTGATGTCGGTGTCTGAGGGCAGGGTTCGTGTTCAAGGAAGGTCGAACGATGCAGGTGGCCCCAACGATGAGTCCGGGCCGTCGCTTCACCGGACCGACCTGGCCGGCGTCGTGAGCACGTACATCGGGGAGACGGAGAAAAACCTCCAACGTCTCGTCGGCGCTGCCGACCGGAGCGGTGTGACCCGATTCTTCGACGAGGCCGACGCTCTGTTCGGGAAGCGCGCCGAGGTGAAGGATGCTCACGACCGATACGCAGCAGGGGCAGACGCTCGAGCGTTGACCCCTCCGAAGATCGACGCGAGTGCCTTTGAGGAACTGCTCCGAGAGGCACTGGAACGGATTCCGGCCTACACCCCGGAGTGGACCGACCGCGAGGACTCGGATCCGGGTGTCACGTTGCTCCACCTGCTCGCGTTCGCGGCGGGCACCATCGGTTATTGGGCGGCCGTGAGGTGGGCCATCGGTCGCACCGGACTCCGGTCCAGAACCACCACGGTCACCGTCCACGGGGAGCCATGGCGGCAGATCGACAAGCTCGAGCATGCCGGACCAGACGATGCGGTCTACCGGTTGGACCCGGTCACAGGCGCCGTCGAGTTCGGCAGTGGCGATCATGGCAAGAAACCCGACGGCAGCGTCACGATCATGACCAGGTATCGGTACGGGGCCGGCGCGGTAGGAGCGGTGGTCGCGGCCGGAGCTGTGTGGACGGCAGGGACGTGGTGTCTGTTCAAGCGCACGACGCGTAGACCGAACCGATGCGCGGGGTGAACGGATAGCGGTTTCCGTCGGCCCCGGTCTGAGGACATCCCGGTACTGTGGGTGGATGCTCTGGAGTATCGGTCGATGAGCATGACCGACGGCCACGTTGTTGGTTGTGTTGCAACAGGATCGGCCGTCGGTGATCGCGTGCAGGACGACCCCTAACTCAGCATCGAAGGACACCGGAAAGACACCACTTGCTTCTCGGGGATGATAAGTTCCACTGGTGTAAGTCTCCTTTTAGGGAAAGGGATCAGTGGTGAAACGATTCAAGTCAATCAAGATGGCCGTGATGCTGTTCGCAGTTGTCGCTTTGCTTGCGGCTGCGTGTAGCAGCAGCGACGATTCAAGCGATACGACGGTTGCAGCCGATGGGGCTACAGCGACGACGGCGGCGGGCTCAGAGACAACCGCTGCGAGCGGTAGCACGGATACCACCAAGGCTTCGAGCGGTGCCGCTATCGAATCTGCGATCACCAAAGATATCCAGACGGTGCTGGCGCATCTGGGATACCACACCGGGCCGGTCGACGGCATCTACGGTCCGCACACGATCTCGGCGATCGAGGCGTTCCAGACAGATGCTGGGATCACCGTTGACGGCAAGTACGGACCCGAGACGCATGATGCGCTCAAGGAAGCGGCTGAAGGGTCTGACTTCAACTGGGATGACTTCGTAGCGATCAAGGAACTGCAGACGCAGATGGCGGATCTCGGCTTCTACAACGGCGCGATCGACGGTACGTATGGTCCGGAGACCGAGGCCGGCGTTAAGGCTGTTCAGGCCGCCTGCAGCATCACGCAGGACGGCGTCTACGGACCCGACACGCACTCCTGTCTCAACGACCTCGGCGGAGACGCCTAGTCCGCAACGGTCGGTTCAATCTCTCCTGTAACGGACGAAGCCCCCTCCCTCGGGTGGGGGCTTCGTCATGCCCGATTCGCATCATCCAAGTTCGGTCATCTCGGCGCCCCGGACCAGAGCGCGAGAATCCGTTCGGCCCACCGTCGGTTCACAGAACCGAGCATCGGCAGATTGTTGTTCATCATCGAATCCCGGGTTGCCCGGACGCTGCCTTCGACGTCGTAGCACCCGAGTTCGACGTGGTCGACGCGGATCAGCTCCCGATAGGAACCGGGGTCCTGAACCGGGAAGCCGGCCTCGGCCATCTCTTCGATCCACACCTCGAGCATCGGATCGACGCTGCCGAGGAGATCTCCCCACCACACGTCGGCCTCATCTGCATCTTCGGCGCACGATGGCCAACTGGAGAGGTTGGGGCGCCCGTCGAAGCCGAGCTTTTCGCCGACGTACTCGTCCGGCAACCCGAACATCGCATGGCCGAGTTCATGAGCGATCGCTGGAATAGCCCCCGCTCTGTAGTCGGGTTCTATCACGACGAGGGAATTGGCGAATGTGGTCCCCGGATCCGGGCGCAACGGCATGCCGGGTCCTGAGAAGGACAAGTCCTGGCCGGCTACTGAGATCAAGTCCGGGTTGAACGAGCGTGCGTCGAGGCCGAGAATCACGATCGTCTGATCGGGGAGGCCGAAAGGATCGGCCTCTCGGTTGTTGAGCCAGCCGCCGGGGATCTCCGGTTCGACGTCCGTGTACCAGACGTTGAACCGATCCGTAGCCGACCTCCATGGCTCAACGGCGAAGACCCCCAGTTCTGCCGTCCACGCCAGGAACGGATCGTCGGTCAAGAATCCGTCGGGCGTGATGAGGTAGGCATCACCGTTCCACGATATGGCACCGAACGCGTAGTCGACGAACGCCTCGTGGTCCGGCCATCCCCAGGGAGCGAATACGAGATTGATGCGGTCTGCCTCGATGTCGTTTCCGTCCACAAGCGCCCACAGATCGTGGTTCGTGAGTTGATCGCCGGCGACCATGCTCGGAGGTTCCGGGATGGTTGTCGCGAGGTGGGCGGGTGCCACCGTCGATGGTGTGGTCGTGGAAGACCCAAAGGTCGGCGGGGATATCGTTGTAGACGTCGACGGCGCCGCGTCGGTTGGGCCACAGGCGGCAGCCACGAGGAACAACGCACACATGACGATCATTCGCTTCATCGAGCGGTCAGGATAGGGTCCTTGTGGGAACGGGCCGGGGATGAAATCGACGGGAAAGAGGCCCCGCGCGCGACCGTGTGCCCTGCGATGCTGCAGGACACACCTTGATCGTCGTCCGAGAGTCGCTACGCCTGGCCCTCGAAGTACTCCTCGGACCTCTGATCACCGTAGAGCATCCACAAGATCATGACGGCGAACAGAGCGGACAGTATCCCGTGACCGGCGGTGCCGCCGGTGTGATGGGTCAGCATCACCCATACCAGCACAGCCAGTCGGAATCCGACGACGACCGCGACGAAGATGCGAGCGCCGTTGGAACCGCTCATTAGATACCACGCCGCCACCACGAGGAGAACACCCGCGATCGCCTCAGCGATACCCGAATAGAGGAGATTGTCCGACGACAAGCCGGCATTGGTTGCGACCTCGGAATCTCTCCCGAATATCAACGCGAATGCAGCAACACCCGCAATGACCGCCTTGATGTACAGCAAGACGCCGATGAACGTGATCGATCCCGGCCGATGAACCTTGCCCAG
>JAUXCV010000305.1 GCA_030618675.1 Acidimicrobiia bacterium
GTCAGTCACGACTACGGCGACAGTGTGGATCACCAGAACTACAAGCCGCCGTTCCCGTTCACAGGCACCGTCAAGACGGTCACCTATGACCTTGCAGGCGACGCCATTCGGAACGCGGAAGCCGAGACTCGCAAAGCGATGTCGAACCAGTAGGAAGGATCGTTGACAACGACCGGTAGCGTGCCCCAGCGGGCAAGAAAGGCTGATAGATATGGTGTTCTGGGATTGGTTCATTCTGTTCTTCGTGTTCATACCGATGATGATCGCCTGGGTGTACACGGCGTTCGACATCTTCGCTCGGCCCGACATCGGGGGCTTCGCGAAGTTCCTGTGGCTGTTGTTGATCCTGTTCATCCCGATCATCGGAATGTTGATCTACTTCATCGCCCGCCCCGACGAGTTTCTCGTCGAGTAGCCGCCGAAGGGAAGGAACGCTCGTCGCCGCAGAATGGACGTCGGCAACCGTTCACGAGAAGGCTTGCCGCAAGCAGTGAAAGTTTCGTCAGCTGAGAGGTTGGGCGAAGAGACAGGGAAGCGTGTCACAGAAAGGACACAGAACTATGGCAGGAGACAATCTTGCGTTGTACGTCGCTACCTACGGGGATGCGGCGTCGGCAAAGGCGGACTTTGAGTCGCTGAAGGCCGCAGAGGGCGACGACTTCAAGGTCGAGGGCGCCGTCGTGATGAGCCGCGACGCCAATGGCGACGTCGACGTGCTCGCAAAGGGCGACGGCACCACTGCAGCCGGTGCGTGGATCGGTGGAGGCCTCGGCCTCGTCGTCGGTCTGTTCGCACCCCCGTTGCTCGCTGCGACGGCGATCGGTGCCGGCATCGGTGCGTTGTTGGGGCATCTGACGAAGAAGCATGAGGAGAAGGAACTCGGCGTCGAACTCGACGAGTACTTCCCGCCCAACTCGTCGGCCGTTGTTGTCGTGGTCGACAACAAGTACCTCGACCGGGTTGAAGCGGCGCTGGTGAAGTCCGACAAGCAGATCTCCAAGGCGATCAGCAAGGACGACTACGACAAGCTCCAGAAGGCCGTCTCGAAGTCAGACGACGAGATCACCGACGCCGTCGAGTCCTAAACCGAACGTTGGGTACGTCCTCCCCCGGTATGTCGGGGGAGGACGACCGAACCACCGCCCGGATCAGATCCAGCCCCTGCGAAACCCTTTGGGGCGCTTCTGTCGCAAAGATGCGGGCAGCTGTTGAACGAGGCCGATGCGCGAGACGGTGAGGTAGCGTGAGTCAGGCGCAAACGAACACGGGGCAGGATCCACCGACTCCGACTGGGCCCTCGACATTGCAGCAATGGTTCCCGATCGGGTCATGGTTGCCGAAGTATCCGTGGGGGAGGTTCGCGGGCGCGGATCTGATCGCTGCGGTGAGTGTGGCAGCGCTGCTGATTCCGGAGTCAATGGGATACGCCTCAGTGGCAGGAGTGCCCGTCCAGATCGGCCTCTACGCCGCGCCGCTCGCCCTGATCGGCTACGCGATGTTCGGCGGGTCGAAGCTTCTCGTTTTCGGAGCGGCGGGGTCCGTCGCCGCCGTATCGGCGAGCGTCGTCGGCGGACTCTCGGGCGGTGATCAAGACACCGCAATTGCGTTGACAATGGCGCTCGCGTTCGCGACCGGCGCCATATTCATCGCTACCGGCCTGGCCAAGATGGGATGGATCGCGAACTTCATGTCGAAAGCGATCATGGCTGGATTCATCACCGGCATGTCGGTCCAGATCATCGTCGGGCAATTCGGCAAACTCTTCGGCATCGACGTCGCCGATGGCAATACGTTCGAGAAGCTATGGTCCGCGATCTCACAGATCGGAGCTTGGAACTGGACCGCTGTCGCAATGGGCATCGGTTCCCTGATCCTTATCATCGCCATCCAACGATTCATCCCAAAGCTCCCGGCGGCACTCGCCGCGGTCGTTCTCGCATCGGTGATCGTCGCAATCTTCAACCCGAGTCTCGATCTCGTGGCCCAGATCCCCCAGGGCTTCCCCTCTGTCGACCTGCCAACCGGCATCGACGTCTCGACATGGGGCAGCCTCCTCGCTGGTGGCGCCGTTGTGGCACTGGTCGGCTTCTCCGAGGGGTGGGGCGCATCGAGAACCGTCGCGAAGGAGACACACGATCAACTCGACGCCAACCAAGAGTTCCGAGCATACGGTATGAGCAACCTCGGGGCCGGTTTGCTTGGAGGCATGGTCGTCACCGGCAGCATGGGCAGGTCATCGATGGCCATGTCTGTGGGAGCCAAGACCCAGATGTCGAGCATCTTCCTCGCGGGGATCGTCCTCGTCGTGCTGGCCTTCTTTGCGCCGGCGTTCCAATGGCTGCCCGAGACCGTGCTCGCGGCGATCGTGATCAACGCATTGTCGAGCTCGGCAAGCCCAAGGAAGCTCCGGAGGCTCTCGCGATTGGGCAAGGTTGACTTCGGTCTCGCCTTCATCACGTTCTTCCTGGTCTTGGCCCTCGACCTGCTCCCGGCGATGATCGCCGGCATCATCCTCTCGATCATCTACATGGTCTATCGGGTCAGCTTCCCCGGGCGGGCCATACTCGGAAGGGTGCCGGAGACCGGCGACTTCGTCGCCAAACACTGGCTCTACGGCCGCCGCCATGGCGACGCGAACCCCGATGCCGAGTCCGTGTCCGGTGTGATCGTGTACCGGTTCTCCGCACCGCTCATCTTCTCCAACGCCACCGCCTTCACCAACACGGGTGAAGGAGTCCTCATCGAGGCCGCCGCCAGGGGATCCCT
>JAUXCV010000329.1 GCA_030618675.1 Acidimicrobiia bacterium
ATTCGATCCCGACGACGAACAGGCGTTCTACAGAACTCGCGACGATCTCGTGGCGCGCTTCGAACGCACCCCCGCGGGTAAGGGCCAGGGATGGGTCGCCGCCGGTGTCATGGACTTCAAGTGGGGATACCTCGATGGGGATCTCGCCCACTGGACGCCAGATGACATCGCGGAGATCCTGCTCGGCCTCTATCCGGCCAAGGCCATCCTCGAACCGGCCGATCTTGACGCCATTCCAACGGCGTTCGGTGGGTTTCTCCGGTTCCTGACGCACGCGGGGATCGTGACCTCCCTCGACTCGAGCGGTGCGGTCGAGTTGATCGAGCACATCCGTCCACACTTCCATGCTGCGGCGCTCGACGAGTCGAACTGGTCGACGGGGAAGAGACTCATGGTCGCAGCCCGAGCCGACGGTGTTGAAATGGACGACCAAGCGGCGCTGGAGCAGTTCATGCAGGAGTTCAACAGTCGGCCGTTCGAGGAGCGCGATGCGATCCTCGGCCCGGCAACGGTGCCCCCGGTCGGAATCGGGCCGCTCCCGCCGGTGTCGTTCCCTCCGCTCGAGGAACTCGAAGCCGCTGCCCTCGCATCGGTGTGGCCCGAGCGGGTGCGGCAACTCGTGGAATTCGTTGGTGACGGCCGACCCCTCACCGATACCGGAAAGCTGAAACTCGTCGACGGCAAGGCCCTCATCGTGATCCTCGAGACGAATGACGAGTTTGATCCTTGGTTTGGCGATCGACAGTGCAAGACGAGGACCACCGAGCACCTGCGCGAGGTACACCTCACGTTCCTGACTGCCCTTGAGTTCGGTGCGCTCGAACAACGCGGCCCCAAGGTCGTTCCGGGTCCCAACGTCGGTGAGCTCGATGATGTTCTCGAGTCCTACCTCGGTATTTGGCAGGCCTTCTTCAGAGACACGGGTCCGACGAGGGTCGGCTATCGGAAGGACAGGTACGGCTTCGGTTGGTACGCCGACGAACTCGACCGGTCGATCTTCGCGATCCTCCTTGAGATCTACCAACGTGGCCAGATGACCATGAGTGAGGCCGCCGCGGGCATGTGGGAGCACCTCCTCGATACGTTCGATCTCGGCAACCTGAGTGATGACCGTCTCGAGATGCAGTCCGAGTCGGTTGGGCGGGCGCTACGGCGCGTCTTCGACCGTCTCGAAGAGTTCGGGACGGTCGTGATCGACGGAGTCGTGGAGATCCCGAGCAAGTATGGGCGGACTCCGGATCGATCCGGGGGCGTCATGGCGCTGACACCCCTTGGGCATTGGGTTGTGCAAAGGATCGCGTCTCAGTTCACGTCGGCCCCGGTCGTTGGTGAGATGCAGGAGGCATCGGTGGGTGAACTGCTGGCCGGCGCGGCTGATCTCCCGGAGGCAGAGGCTGTCGCAGAGATCGATGTCTGGGTCAATCGACACGGAGATGAGGCGACCGCCGCTCTTGTCGAAGCACTTCGGTCGGAAGGCGAGATCGGCCGCGGTTTGGCCTTCGCCGCTCTTCTGAGGATCGGTCCCGATGCGGGTGAGGCTATCGCAGCGCTGGACGGCGACTCCGACCTCGATCAGTTCGTGACGATCTGGAAAGTGGACACGATGACCGGCACCACCAACGACATGGATTGCGGGGGAGACGCGGATCGGTTCGTGCGACTACTTGGAGCGGTGATCGAACAGTGGGGAGCGGACGCAGCGGTCAGTGCGTGGACCGGCCCGGCGTCGAGGACCGGCGGTCTCCCGGCGATGCTGGATGCTGCGTGGCGGATCGAACGACCCGAGACGGAAGACGTGCTTGCAGCAATCGGCACCAGCCATCCCGACAAACAGATCGCCAAGGCCGCCCGAAAGGCCCTCTTCAAACACCGGAGCGTGAGCTGATTGCTCCCCTGAGGGTGTCCTACGCCAGCAGGTCGTTCGGGGCGAACGCGACGGTCATCGGGCCGACGTCGAGGGTGACTTCTGTGTCGCCGCGGTGGCGGCCGGTCTCGACGAAGACTCCGTCTCGCAACTCATAGGTGACCACCTCGGGTCCGGTCTCATCGATATCGACGATCCAGTACCGGGGGAGGCCCGCGGCCGCGTACTTGCGGAACTTGCGGATCAGGTCCGCTCCGCGATCGGTGGAGAGCACCTCTACGGCGAGGCGGGGGATCGATGTGACACGGACTATCTCACCGAAGTCGTCGAAGACCAGGACATCCGGGATGAACTCATCGACCCCGGGCTTCCAGCCGACTCCGAAGCCCACCCGGGTGCCATCGGGGGCTGCCTCCATCATGAGGCGAGCGAGACGGAGAGCCGCCTCCTGATGAGGGATTGTTGGCGCGGGGCTCATGACGAGCACCCCGTCGATGTACTCCCCGTGGATGTCGTCGTTGAGAGCCTGATAGTCCTCCCACGACATGGGTGTGCGGTCGAGGTGTTCGGTCGTTGGCATTGCAGCATTCACGGTACCCCCTCCAGACGGGATGCGATACCGACAATCTACGAGCCGGGTGTGACGGAATCCGCCTGATCAAAGCCCCCAAGAGCCCAGAGGCAAACCTCTGTCTTGGCTCCGGACTCTTGATTCTTGATTCTGACGACCGAC
>JAUXCV010000114.1 GCA_030618675.1 Acidimicrobiia bacterium
TCTCTCAGAGATCCTCTGGACCCTGCAGTCCGCTGCTCCGGGAGTGCCGATCGTCGGCATGAACTACTACAACCCGAATCTGGCGTACTGGCTTGTCGATCCAGCAATCGCCGAGGCAAGTCTTAGGCTCACGACCGCCTTCAATGGAACGCTCGAGGCGGTCTACGGTGGCTTCGGTGTGCCGGTCGCGGACGTTGAGACCGCGTTCAGGACCTTCAAGACGAAGGGCGATGTGCCTCAGAACGTACGCACCGTGTGCCTCTACACGGGGATGTGCGAGAAGCAGGGTCCGTCCTTTGTGCTGAGCGACTACAACCCCGGCGAACCCGGTCCGCAGACGGACATTCACCCGAGCGACAAGGGATACCGCAAGATCTCCGGTGTGTTCGGCGAACTCATCGACGATCTGGGGATCCTCTCCGGGTAGCGAACCACAGTGGCAACGACGTCCCAGCGGCCCCCACAACGTGGGGGCCGCTGTCGTTGGGACTCAGGGCCCGAAACGGCGTCCTGCGTGCCGGGACACACACCAATCGGAACATATCGTCGAATGACGATATATATAGAGGCAAACCCCTATACCCGGTCGGCGACGGGGTCGGTATGTTCGAGATCGATAGGCGACGCCCCGTGGGGGCAGAAAGAGAGGGGTCTGATGCGACGATCGCTGACGCTTCTGGCAACTGTGGCAATTCTGATGGGTCTGATAGCGGCTCCGGCTGCTGCGAGCGAGTCCGGACGACCGTCCGAGTCCGGCATTGTGGAACGGTTCGAGGATGACGGGTTCGGGTTCATCCCGATCTTCGATGACGAAGTATGGATTCTGGCGAACTTCAACACCCGCGTCCGATATGTGCGAAGGCCCCAACCCGGCCACGACCGACGCGGTCCAACTCGTGCACCTGCCAAACGACGTGACGGTGGTGAAGGTCAATCCGGGAGTCATCTCGATCGTCGTGGTGCCCATGGAGAGCGATGACCCCTTTGCCGATGCCTGTGGTCCCGACGTTGAAGTCATCGCGATGGGCTCCGTCAACATCCTGGTCAACGACAACGACGCCGGCGGCAGCGGGACCAGGACGAACGTATGGGGTGACACCGGAAACGGTTCGGCGACGGACACCGACGGGAACACCTACAGGGTGCACTGGCACGCCAAGGTCCAGTACAGCGAACAGCAAGGCTTCAGAGTCCTCACCTTCGGAGGCAGCTTCGGCTAGTTCGCACCGCTTGCTCGGGAGCACGCGACAACCGCTTCCGACAGTGATTGAGGGATGCCCTGCGGCTTGACCGTCGCGGGCATCTCCCTGTTCGGGGCGCCGGTCCCCGCCCGTATCCGGCCAACTGTTGGCTGATCCATCATCTGATCCCGATGGGATGACGTCCGAGGCGGGTCTACGCTTTGGGTATGTCCAGCGATCCGAGTCACTCGTCGGCAGCGCCCACCGTCGTCGTGGCGCGACGGGTGCGGCCCGGGCACGAGGACGAGTTCCGGGCGTGGGATCGGCGCATTCGTGACGCTGCCGAGTCGTACCCCGGTTCTCTCGGTTCGGAGGTGCAGCCGCCGGGCCTTTCCCACCCGGGTGAGTGGGTAACGGTGTATGCGTTCGCCACGGCCGAGCAACTCGATGCATGGCTTCAGTCCGATCAGCGCAGGGCGTTCATGGTCGAGGTTGACGGCATCATCGACGGTGAAGCGCGAGAACAACACGTGGCCGGGATGCGGATGGCCCCGGAGCCGGTGACCATCGTCTTCACGCAATCCGTCGATCCCCATAATCGCGACGAGTTCGCCGCTCTCCATGACGACGCCGTCGATCGTCTTCGTGACTTCCCGGGATTCCTCGGATCAGAACTGCTGCTCCCCGTCGAGGGCGTGCAAGACGAACACGTGATCGTCGCATCCTTCGCATCCCGCCCGGACCTGGATCGCTGGCTCGAATCCGACACCCGCCGCGAGTGGCTGGATCGCGTCGAGGAACTCGTCGAAGGCGACCGCACCTACAACGTGGTCGGAGGGTTCGGAGGTTGGTTCCCCGCTCAGCCGTCGCAGCCGAAGGGACCGAAGCGTTGGAAGCAATCCATTGCCGTGTTCATCGCTCTCTTCCCCACGGTGTTGATCATCACGCTCATTCGCGGTGCGATCGCTCCCAATATGAACGTCGTGCTCGCCGTGTTCATCGGAAACGTGCTCGGCATCCTCGCCCTCACGTACGTGCTCATGCCACCGCTCACGCACCGCCTCCGCCACTGGCTGAGCCGCTGAGTCGACGGTGGTCCGCCACCGCCGCCCTCGGCCTCTCGAACATCACCGCGAGGACGGTCGCTTCGAAATCACTGTCCGGTTGGGGTTGCGGCACGCCAGGAGGATCAGCGGATAGATGGGGATCTGCGAACTGTGGGCTGGCGAGGCACCTATACGCCGCTGCGAACTCAGGGTTCGCAGAGCACTTGGCGATCGTCCCAGACATGGGGCTTGGGCCTCTGGTCGCGCGCTTCCCAGTGTGCTACTGCTAGGACGTGGACGACTCGCACATGAGGAGGTGTGGGGATGAAGAACACCAATCGCTACGAACGATTGTGGGCCACAGTTCTGATTGTGGCTGGGGTGGTCCTGCTGGGCGTCGTGTTCTTCTCAGCGTTCGCGATCGTGAAAGACCCGGGCGGGTCCTACGACAAGTGGGTTCCCGACGAGGGAGTCGAGGGTCCCGAGGCGTCCTTCGATTGGGCATCGTCGGATCTCGTCGTGGAGTTCGTGGACACGTCATCGGTCGGTGATGCCGAACTCGAGCGCTGGGCCTGGAACTTTGGTGACGGCACCGAGAGTGCCGATCCCAACCCGTCGCACCGCTTCCCCGAAGATGGGGAGTTCGCGATCACCCTGGACGTGGTGGACGGGAACGGCCTTGCCAGCCAGGCGGAGACCACGGTGGGGGTCGAGACCGGCGCCGAGAACAGTGGTGAGGGCGCCCTTGGACTCAGCGATCTTGCCGACTCGGTGATCGACGCCGTCGAGCGAGGCGCCAAGGGCGGCGGCGTCGTCTTGCTGGTGGTCGGACTGTTCGTGGTGCTGACGATGGTCGGTGGCCGTCTCCTCCGGCAGGGAGTGCGCGCCCTGCGGCCGATCCCCGACAGGATCAGCGTGAAGCTGCGCCCCAAGAACCTCGAACTCGCCATGGCCGGATCGGAAGATGAGACGCCCGACACGACCGAGGCTGCAGCCTCTCCCCCGTTACCGGCGCCTGAACCCGATGAGACCGGAGTGGAGGACCAGTAGAACCGAAGGACGACTGTCATGGAGCGGGGACGGGACCCGACGGCTACAGGTCGGCGGAGAACGTGGCGATGAGAGGGTCGTTGAAGTCTCTGTCGATTCGCTAGCGTGGCCCAGTTCGCGGAGGCGTTTGCGTTCGGAGGGTTGACACCATGATGATCCGTCGGTCGGTTTCGGCACTAGCGGGAATTGCGCTGCTGAGTCTGCTCCTGGTCGCGTGCGGCCAATCGACCGATGGCTTGCAGGGTGTCGATTCCTGCACCGAACTCGCCGACGTGCTCGTCGCCTCTTACCAGGACGCTATCGACGCCGTCGCGGACGCCGACCCGGAACTCCCCGACGGTGAGGACGAGGGCGAGGACCAGCAGCGGGTGTACGACATCATCCACATCATGGGCGGCCTCGACTGGATCGAGGGAAACACCGAAATGGGCCTCCGATGGGAAGAATTGGGTTGCGAACCACAGGACATGAACATCGTCGTCCACAACCGCGTGGATGAACTCTCGTATGAGACCCCGGCCGGCGAGTACCTCGTCGAGACCTACTTCGGACTCTGATCGGCGTCGCAGGCCGGAAGGGGCGCGCCGACAAAGGATCAGCGGAAGACGAGCACATCTGCCCCTTCGAGGTCTTCTTCCTCCCCCTCAGGGGGAGGTGCCGACGAAGGAGGCGGAGGGGGTCAAGCGTCTCAGATGAAGGGAACGTTCTGACCCCTCCCGTCAGCGCCCGGAGGGCGCTGCCACCCTCCCCTGAGGGGAGGGAAGAGAACCGCCTGCAACTGATCTCTCATCCCCGTGTCCGAGCATCTTCTCAGATAATCACAGGAGATGGTCGGCGTTGTCGAACAGATTTGCGGTTGCCGGATCAGTCGTCCGAACCGGGTGGCTTGCGGAGGGACTTCGTGTGTGACCTTGCCTTCTTCTCATCGGTCCGCCGCCTACGTGCGGCGCGACTCGGTTTCGTTGCGCGACGCGGCGGAGGGTCGGGCTTCAGGGTTTCGCGGATCCGGTCGGCGAGGCGTTGCCTGGCGATCTGGCGATTCCGCCACTGGGAGCGCGTCTCGTCGACGATGACCGTGACTACACCATCGGTGGCGAGACGTGACAGGATCCGCTGCCTGATCTCGTCGTCGAACGCCCGTGAGTCACGAACGTCGAAGCGGAGTTCGGCGCGCGTCGACGACCGGTTGGCATGCTGGCCACCCGGACCACCCGTCGGCGAGAAGGTCCAGCCCAGTTCGCCGTACGGGATCGTGATCGCGTCGGAGATCTTGAGGTCGTCGATGGTCCAACCGTACCGCGAAATGCGGCGGGAACGTTTCCCAATACAGGCTTGACAGGCATCGTATGCTCATGAGTTCATGCGCGCGCACGACGAAACGTTCCTGGAAGAGATCCTTCCACCCGAAGACCGGGTGATCGAAGCCGTCGTCGCGCGCTACCAGCGGGTCGCCCCGGCGGTAACCCGGTTCGCCCGCAGCATCGCCGGGAACGACGAACTGCGGGTTCGTCTGGGCTCCAAGGCATCCGCGTCGAAAGATGAGATCGTCATCAACCCGGGCGTGTTTCAGGCCGCGTACGCCAGGAGTGCTCCGGTGACGCCAACGGAGGTCGCGCTCACATCGGCGCTGCACGAGGCCATCCACCTGATCGCCACCGACTTCGACGACGAACGCCCGATCCCCGAGTCGTGGCTGGCCCACCAGCGCTCCCTCGAAGACGACGGCGCCGAGGCTCCGCCCCTTGCCGAACTCACGTCGTACGACTGGATCGAACCCGAAGCCGAGATCGATGATGACACGGACGTTCACCCTCTCGACGATCTCTTCGATCCCGAGCCTGAACTCATGTCGGCGAGCGGGGCCGTCAGCCTCCTCGACGCGCTCCACACGGTGGCGGGACCCGCCGCTGAGGCGATGTTCCTGTCACTCGAAGATGCCCGACAGGAGCAGCGGCACCTCGCTCCGTTCCCCGGTGCCCGCTCCGTGCTCTCCGACCTCTACCGCGCCGCTGTGCCGGGAGCGTCGGCGAATGCCAGGCCCCTCGGCCAGTTCGCTCTCGCCTGCTTCCTGATCGTCGGCGGCTACTTCGAACGAGACGACCTCCAACGCCGGGTGGCGCCGCACGTAGCGCTCGCCCTCGACGATGCCGTGCCGTTCCTCGATCAGGTCCCGGAGTTGGACGATCCCTGGGCCGTCGGGAGCATCGCTCTGCAACTCATCGAGGTCGCCCGCATGCACGGTCTTCTCACGGAAGGGGCCTCCGCCGACTCGTCGGTCGGACGCAAGACGGAGATGGCCGCAGACCAGACGGCGATCGCCGAGAGCGTCGACGCCGTGCGAATCGTTACCCCTCCCCTCGCCGATCGCGACGGCTACGAAGAGACCCGGCAGGCGGCGCAGACGGTCTCCGCCGAGCAGGGGCGTCACGGCGAGGCCGATCAGGCCGGCGACCCGGCGACCGACCAGTTGATGAAGGTGTCGACCGCTCCGACGATCTACCTCCCCACCGGCCAGGCGGGCAAGCTCGTC
>JAUXCV010000152.1 GCA_030618675.1 Acidimicrobiia bacterium
CGGGTATCGCCATCCCCAGCAAACCCCGGGCGCCGGCTGCCCGGAACATCGACTTGTCGATCTTCCCCTCCTCGCTCCATCGCTCATGGAAAGGAAGGATCTCGGTTTCGACGAAGTGCTCGACGCTCTGCCGAAAGATGTCGTGATCGGTTTCGAAGACGGTGCGACGCATGGATCCTCCGGGCGGATGGAAGCAACCGTACCCCATCTACCCGGGACCCTGCGAACATGGGCACGTGACCCGCCTGATCCTCGCAAGTTCATCGCCCCGCCGGAGACTGCTGCTATCTGCGGCCGGCTTCGAGTTCTCAGTCCGATCACCCGACGTCGACGAGCAGATCGTGAGCGATGAAGAGCCGGATCGCATGGTCGTGCGCCTTGCCGGGGAGAAGGCGCTGGCGGCCGAAGCAGGGGATGGGCTGGTCGCTCTTGGTGCCGATACGACGGTGGTTCTCGATGGCCTGATCCTCGGGAAGCCGACGGACAACGCCGCCGCATCGGACATGCTCCTCTCCATCGCCGGCCGGACACATCTCGTGCTCACGGGTTGGGCGATCGCCGGGGAAGGGATGGTCCTTGAGGACGGTTTCGACACGTCGCTGGTGTCGATGCGCTCCGTGACGAGGGGAGAGGCCGACGCCTACGCGGAATCGGGCGAGCCGCTCGACAAGGCCGGTGCGTACGCGCTTCAGGGCGAGGGAGCGCGTTTCGTGAGCGGTGTTGCGGGCTCGAGAAGCAACGTGATCGGACTGCCGCTGAAGCCGATCGTGGCGGCGCTCCGCAGGGCGGGGATCGAGCCTACGCGCTAACCGCGCATCGCCGTCGCAACAATCGCCGGGAGGTTCTTCCGTGATCCGCTCACGACGGCTTCGATCAGCAGTTCGCCGAGGTGCGCCGCCTGCCGGTTGGTGACGAAGAACGGGGGAGTGGGCTCAGAGTGAAGCACGCCCTGCCGCAGCGTTCGCGGGAACGGTGCGAACGCGCCGCGGACCACCGTGCGCTCGGTGTCCTCGAGCATGAGAGAGTTGTGGACCACGCCGGTTCCCGATGCGATGTCGTTTCGAGGGTTGCCGGGAAACGCTCCCCAGGTTGCCCGGTTCATTGCGAAGGCGATACCGACCCAGGAGTTCACCGCGATCGTTCCGTAGCGGAGGTCGTGAATCGCGGCCTCCAGAGCATCTGGATCCTGCTTGGCGGTAGCCGGGTGGATGATCAGGTTCGCGCCCAGATTGCCGTCCAGCGTCTCGTTCGCGAACTTCACTGCGTTCTGGAGGAACGCTCCCGTGGTGGACCCCGGCAGGCGAACCACGCCCAGCACGGCACCGAAGAACTCGGTGGTGAAGCAGATGTCATCGCCAGCGGCCGGGTCGAGGTCGATGATGAACGTCACCGGTCCCTCACCATCGGTCAGGATCTCTGCATCTACGTGAGCAGCGACGGCGGCGCTGTGACGTTCTGTGGCACCCGGGTAGTAGGCACCTCGTTCGCCGAGGTCGGCCACCACAGCCCGCATGGCATCCAGAAGCGCGTCGGCCTGTTCCCACTCCTCGGGAAGAACCAGAACCTGGCACGCGATGCAGTTGAACCCGTGGTTGTGCAGCTTCTGACTCATGATGTGCGCGGCCTGATAGCGCAGATCTGCGTCGGACCACTCACCACCCACAACGATCGTCGGTCCGACTCCGCCCAGTTCACTGGTCACAGGCGTGGAGTTGACCGGTTCGTCCGAGATCTTCCGACGAGCGCCCTCCTCACCGACGCCGTACACGATCGCGTCGTGCGTGGTGGCGGCCCCGGTGACGTGAATGTGCTCGATGAGATCGTGTCGGGTGAGGTAGACCCCTTCCTCGGTGCCTCCGTAGACGAAGCGAACGAATCCGCCGTCGACGAATGACCCGAAGATCTCTTCGAGGAAGGGCCCGAGGTAGGCGTTGACCGGGTTGAGTTTCACCGCTGTCACGGAGCCGCAATTGAAGAGTTCGGTGAGAACGTCGAGTGGGGCTATGGAGGCAATATTGCCGGCCCCGAGTACCAGGGTGACGGAACCTTCAGGGTCGTGTGTGCGGTAGAACGATGCTGCCCCTCGTTCGAGGTCTTCCTCCTCGACGCCGGGCCTCATCCAGACCTCTGCGGTGTGACCGCTGAGGAAGAGACGGTCATCGAAGTTCGCGGGAAACACCCGCACCGCGAGTTGCCCATCGGCCAACTTCCTGGTGGAGAAACCCTCGAGGATGGGTGTGCCGTCTTCGATACGTCGGAGCGTGTCGGCGATGGCAGCGGCACCGGCTGCAAGGGCATACGGGCCGCTCATCCATTCCTCGCCGACAAGTTGCGAACCGGTCGGAATCTGTTTCGCAACCGCGGCCGCTTCGACCCACTCATGGGCCACGGTCCCCACGCGCCTGCGCATGTCGTCGAGGAGATGGATCTTGGTAGCAATGGGCAGACGGGCCCACCGGGTCTTGTTGGCGTTGAGCGACTCAATCGCGGTGTCGATCGTGTTCGTATCCATGGACATGACGGTAGCCTCGCGTGATGAGCGGCACCAACGAACGTGATCTGTCGGACCTGTCACCGATGCAGATCCACGTCACCCAGGAAGCTGGAACCGAGCGGGCATTCACCGGCGAATACTGGGACACGAAGGAAGCAGGGAAGTATCGCTGCGTCGTGTGCGGCGCCGTGTTGTTCTCGAGTGAAACCAAGTTCGACTCGAGGAGTGGATGGCCAAGTTTCTGGCAGCCATCCTCAGAAGGCGTCATCGACACCCGGGATGACCGCAGCCTTCTCCGCGTGCGGACCGAGGTCACCTGTACGGAGTGCGGCGCCCACCTCGGCCACGTCTTCGACGATGGGCCGAATCCCACCGGCCTGAGGTACTGCATCAACTCGGCGGCCCTCGATCTGGAACGAGAGACGGATCTCTAGCGGGCTCTTGGACGTCGCGAATCGCTACCGACGGATTTCGCGCACTATGGTGCGGGGAATTCCTAAGGAGGTAAACACGGTATGGCGGGTAAAGGCGAGCTCTATCAGCAGCGAAATGGGAAGTGGGCTTTCCGAGTGAAGGCCTCCAACGGGCAGATCGTGGCCCAAAGCCAGGGTTACTCCAAGCGCGCATCGGCGCGGTCGACGCTTGAGAAACTCCTCAAAGGCACGTACGACGGCCCGATCATCGAGCCCGAGAAGTAGAACACCGATCACCGACGAACCGCCGCACGACGCGGCGGTTCGTTCGCGTGTAGCTTCGTCACCATGATCGACTTCTCCGATCCCGACTTCCTCCAGGACCCGTATCCCATCCTCAATGCCGCTCGCGAAGCCACTCCGATCTTCGATCAGGTAGGCGATGACGGAACACGGCGTTGGTTCCTGACCCGATACGAGGACGTCTTCCGCGTGCTGCGAGACCGGCGCCTCGGGCGGGTACCCGAGCCGATCATGACCAGAGCCGAAGTCGGCCTCCCACCGCTGAGGCCCGAGTGGGGTCCATACAACGACATCGAGCAGTGGTCTCTCCTGATGCTCGAACCGCCGGAGCATCGCCGCCTGCGGCAACTGGTGTATCGGGAGTTCACACCGAAGCGCATCGAGGGACTCCGATCGGCGATCGTCGGTCACGCCGACCGGCTTCTACAGAACGCATCGAAGAACCCGCGCTTCGATCTTCTCTCCGATTTCGCACAGCCCTTCTCCATACAAGTGATCGCCGAACTGCTGGGCGCACCACTCGAGAATTGGCCTCGGTACCTCGATTGGTCGCATCGCATCGTAAAGATGTACGAACTCGACACGAGCGACGACCAGGCAGGCGCCGCGGTTCGGGCGTCAGCGGAGTTCTCTTCGTGGTGTCGGGACCTCATCGCCCAACGGCGGGCGCACCCTGCGGACGATCTCATCTCGGGTCTCTGTACGGTCGAGACGTCGGACGGCCGGCTGAGCGACAGCGAGATCATCTCGACGATCGTGCTTCTCCTCAACGCCGGCCATGAAGCCACCGTCAATTCGCTCGGGAACGGGATAGTTTCGGTGCTCTCGACTCCGGGAGCATGGAAGTCGATCCGTTCGCAACGAGTGGCCCCGAGAACGGCCGTCGAGGAGATGATCCGCTTCGATCCACCGCTGCAACTCTTCGAACGATGGGTGCTCGCCGACGGTGTCTCGTATGCAGGGCGAGAATTCATCCGCGGCGAGAAGGTCGCGATGCTCTTCGGCTCGGCGAACCGCGACCCCCGGCATTTCAACGATCCGGACGAGTTCGTCGTCGGTCGCGGGGATGCCTCGCACATCACCTTCGGAGGCGGGATCCACACATGCATCGGAGCACCCCTCGCACGACTCGAACTCTCGGTAGCGGTAGAACGCATGGCCGCACTGATGCCCGGATTGCACCTCGTGGAGCCTCCGAAGCGGAAACCCGCCTTCGTGATCCACGGATACGAAGCTGTCAGCCTTTCGGCGTACTGAGTACCCAGAAGATCAGCGGATAGGTGCATAAATGAGTGTGCGAACTGGGCTGGATCCATGCGGCGCGTGATGTCTTCTTCCCTCCCCTCAGGGGAGGGTGGCAGCGCCGCCAGGCGCTGACGGGAGGGGTCAGAAGGTTCCTCATCCGGCTCGGACTTTGACCCCCTCCGCCTCCTTCGTCGGCACCTCCCCCTGAGGGGGAGGAAAAGAAACGCGCCCTATTCGCGCGTCTTCTCAGTCCTCAGCACCGCCGAAGGCCACGTGCTGTTGGATCCAGACGTGCATGGCGATTCCCGATGCCACGCCTGCATTGATAGATCGGGTCGATCCGAACTGGGCGATCGAGCAGACCATGTCGCACGCGT
>JAUXCV010000193.1 GCA_030618675.1 Acidimicrobiia bacterium
CCATCGGCCCAAACTGCTGGTCCTCGACCCCTTCGTGCGCCTGCATCGCGTTGACGAAAACGCGTCTCAGCAGGTCGCACCCTTGCTGGCCTTTCTGCGGGACCTGCAGCGTCAGTACAACCTCGCTGTCTTGGTGGTCCACCATGCACGAAAGGGGGCGGCCAACTGTCGTGCTGGCCAGGCGCTGCGTGGATCCTCAGAGTTTCACGCGTGGGGTTATGTTGAGCTCAACATAACCCCACCTATGTTGAGTGGTTCGTTATGTTGAGCCCTGGGCGCATCTCCTTGGGTTACGCGGGGTTCGGTGCCAGGGACTCCACATAACTCAGAGTGCCTCCAACCAGCTCAGAAGGGACTCGTTGGCGATGGTGGCGATCTCGCCGGTACCAGCGGGAACGCCAACTCGCTCGAGTGCGCGGCGCTTCATCTCTAGGTCGATCTCCACGTAGCGATTCGTGGTGGTGACACTGGCGTGGCCCAACCAGCATCGGATGGTGTTGATATCGACTCCGCTCTGGAGGAGGTGCATCGCCGTCGTGTGGCGCATCACGTGAGGGGTGATCCTCTTGGACGCCAAGCCGGGACAGTGAGCGGTGGCCTGCCCCACGTACTTGTTGAGGATGTAGCGAACGCCGAAGCGCGTGAGAGGCTTGCCCTCGCGGTTGGTGAAGAGGTGGGCGCGACCAGCGATGGCGATCTCGCGTTCGTTCATCAGTGAGCGGAGCCTTGCGACGGTGTCGGGCCAGAGCGGGCACACCCGCTCCTTTCGGCCCTTGCCGAGGAGCCGTACATGACCGGGAGACTCCATTCGCAAGTCGGCCGCCCGGACGTCGAGCGCCTCTTGGACACGCGCCCCGGTGTTGTAGAGGAACCGGATGAGCACGTCGTCGCGGCGCCCATGGGCCGTTGTCGCCGGGATTTGCGCTAAGATCGCCTGGGTCTCGTCGGCCGTGAGGTAGTCGATGGTCGCTGTTTCGCACCGCTTGAGCGGAATCGCCAGGATCCGCCGGCATTGATCCACTGCTTCGGGGGTCGTGTACGACACGCACCGGAAGAACGATCGGATGGCGGTCAGGCGGAGGTTGCGGGTCGTCGTTCCGCTACCTCGTTCCTTCTCGATGTCGGTCAAGAACCTGAGTATGGTCTCGCGGTCGATGGCTCGCAGCGACAACTCGGCGACCGAGATGCCGTGCTGCTTTGCTGTGAAGACCAAAAGGAGTTTGAGACCGTCCCGATAGGCCCGGACGGTGTGAGTGCTCGCGTTGCGCTGGCCGGGCAAATAGTCCTCGAGGAAATACCGCAGGTTGCCTCCCAGGTCGCCGGGGTCACTCGTCGCTGTCACGGCGACACCTCATCCCCAAGCACGGGGGCGCAGGCGATGCGCCCGAAGCGCAGGCTCGCCTCCTGCAGAACCTCGGGGATGACCGACAGGTAGAGCTGCGTCGACTCCACCCCGCGATGTCCCATGTACGTCGAGAGGTGGGGCAGACATGCCTGCACGTCCGCGCCTTCGCGGTACCACTGCAGAACACGGTGGGCGGCGAAGGTGTGTCTCATGTCGTGGATACGTGGGCCGCTCCGCCCTTTGGGTGGCTTCAGTCCGCAGCCACGTATCAACCGCACCAAGGCAGCCTGGAGCGAACCGAGGCTGGGGCGCCCACCCGCGCCTCCGTGCATCAACGGCCACAGCAGGGAGTCCATCAGACCGTGCCTCACTCCGAGGCGGCGACGGCGTCGGAGGTAGCTATCCAGGACCTTGCTTGCCGACGACGACAACGGGACCATGCGGGTCTTGGCGAACTTCGTCTCTCGAATGACCAACGTTTCGTCTTGAGCGTCGTAGTCTCCGATGTCGAGTCGCACAACCTCGCCAATTCGCAGGCCAGCGGTGTAGAGCAGGACGAGGACAAGCTCCATCGTCCACGGTCGCAAGGGATTGACGGGCGTGCGAGAGAGGTCCCGCGCAGCTCGGAGAAGGTCGGTGACCTCGGCCAAGGAGAAGATGTAGGGTCGAAATGGGCGGCTGCGGCGGAGCGGCTCGAAGTCTTCGCGCGTCGCAGTCTTCGGCTCCCTCCCGTGCAGCGCCTTGCAGAGTTGGAAGGTCGCGGAGCGATAGCGCCGCTGGGAACTCGGCTTGAGATGGCCGAACGACGAGAACCAGTCGGAGAGGATGCTCTTTGTCAGGACCTGCGCAGCGGGGTGGTTCCGTACGAGGAACGCGTCGAAGCGCATGACTGTGGTGAACAAAGTGACGTGCTTGCCGCCCGTGCAGAGCATCTGACGCGCGAACCGGTTGAACTCGCTGGCGAGCGGCCCCTGGAACTGTGGCGTCATGCCTTCACCTCCGGGAGGTCCAGCGCCACCTCACGCAGGTCATCGACGGCCAGCTTGCAATAGATCATAGTGGCCTCGGGGACACGGTGGCCCAGGAGATCTCCGACGACCTTTAGGGAACTGCCGGATCGCAGCAGCGATGTCGCCCGGGTGTGCCGCAGGATGTGCGGGCCGTATTGAGGAGCCTCTATCCCGGCGCTTTGCAGGGTCTTGCGGACGACCCAGTAAAGTATGGTGCGAGTGATCGGGCCGATGGGAGCGTTGCATTTGAGGAACACACGGCGTGAATCCGTCTTGGGCCGGCCGTTCCGCAAGTAGTCGATGACGGCGTCGGCGACGACCGGGACGAGGGGGAGTTCGAGCAGGCGGAGCGTCTTGGTCTGCCGAACCCGGAGCACGCCGACACGCCAGTCGAAGTCATCGAGGGTGAGCGACACGACCTCGCTCGACCGGAGGCCGTAGATGGCCACCAGCTGGACGAGCGCATAGTCTCGGCGCCCCATGGTCGTGCTCCGGTCGATGAGTTCGACGGCCCGCTCGATCTCGTTTTGGGCGATTGTCGACGGTAGGGCGGCAAGAGCGTAGCTCCGGCGCCTCGGGAGGAACGGCGCACACTCCACGGGCACCTGCCCGACACCTCTCAGGTGGCGAATCAGGCTGTCGATCGTCGACATCAGAATCTGGTGGCAGCGGACACCGATGCCGTCCGACAGCGCCACCACTACCTCCTCTACATCACTGGACATCAGCTCGCACAGCGCAACACTCGGCCGTTGGCGTGCCAACTCGCTGAAGAAGGACTTGGCCTTGTTGCGGTGTTGCTCGATTGTAGTCTCGGAGAACCCGCGATGATCTCGCAGGAACGCCACGTACTGATCGAGCGCGCCATCGTGTGGCGTGTTGTCGTCGAGCGCCGGACGGGGCGAGGTCACGCCCAATTCGCGCAGGTAGGCCAGGAACCGGCGAAGGCTGCCTCGCAGCGTCTCACTGATCCACTCTGAACTACGCCGGCAGCTCCGGGGAGGTCCGCAACGGCGCGGGACAGAGAGGTAGTGCGCCACAAAGGACTCGATCGTGGACTCCTCGATCCCGCCTGCCGTGTTGAGCCCTTCGTCGACGAGAAACTCGCCGAAGATTGTGATGTCCTTGATGTGTCCGTACACCGTCGACGCCTTGAATCCCTGGGTATCCAGATGATCCAAGTAGCCGTCGAGGTAGTCGCCGAACGGTGTCGCCAGGTAGCGGCGACGGCCCTCCGCCGTCGTGATGAAGTCGCTGAGCATGCTGAACCTCCTTTGGTCGCCTGTATGGCGATCAGGAGGTTGCACAAATCCTGGTCTTATGTGGAGCTTTCGGCCCTGAACCCCGCGTAACCCAAGGAGATGCGCCAAGGGCTCAACATAACGAACCACTCAACATAGGTGGGGTGACTCAAATCTCTACCTCCGGCGCAAGGGTGAGACGACCACCCTCACCGTCGAGCATCGTGCCGCGCCCTCTATCCCCGACCTCGCCTTGCGCCTTGCCTCCTGTGACAACCGTATAGCCCTCGAGATCATCAATGGCCCGGTGCATGCTTCGCCGCCGCCGTCGCAGTCGCCTCAGCAGCGCGTGGAAAGCGTCCTCGCTGAAGCCACTACACCTCTGTCCATCAAGGAACTGCGGCAGGCTTGCCGGATCAGAACCTCTACCCTTTGCCAGGTCATGGCTGTCCTCGCAGACGCCGGCCGGGTCAC
>JAUXCV010000204.1 GCA_030618675.1 Acidimicrobiia bacterium
GGGGACCTCGCCGCCGGATTGATCGACGGCTCGATCGACCTGGACGCCGTCGATGGATTGGCCGATGGGCCTGCAACGGATCGACTCCTCGCCATCCGGGGCATCGGGCCATGGACGGCAGCGTGCTACCTGCTGTTCGCCCTCCGTCGACCCGACGTCTGGCCACCGGGCGACCGGGCGCTTCAGGTGTCAATGGGACGGGTCTACGCCCTCTCCGATGTTCCGGATGTCGGGATGTCCAACGAACGGGCAGCCAAGTGGCGACCGCTCCGATCGATAGCCGCCAGAATGCTCTGGTACGAGTACCTGGGCGCACCAGCGTGAGTGACCCTTTGGCCGACTCGACAGGTAGGGTGCCGTTGGTGACTTCCCCCGATTTCGAACCCGATGTGCCCGAAACAGCGGGCATCGAAGACGTCGACGAGGAGAAGAGAAAACCCGCGCTTCCCTTCTGGCTCGAACTGCCGCTCCTCATTCTTGCGGCGCTCGTCATCGCCGTCGTCATCAAGACGTTCTTCTTCCAAGCGTTCTGGATCCCGTCTTCGTCGATGGAGGACACGCTCCAGATCAACGACCGCGTGATGGTGAACAAACTCGCCTACCGGATCGGCGATCTGCAGAGGGGCCATGTTGTCGTATTTGATGATCCGCGGGGTGCCGAGACACCGCAGGAGACGATCTTCGAAGCGGCACGACGCAATGTCACAGAGGCGATCGGTCTCTCCATCCCGCGATCCGAATTCATCAAACGGGTGATCGGGCTACCGGGCGAGCGCATTGAGATCATCGACAGCCAGGTGTTCATCGATGGTGTGCCGATCGACGAACCGTATCTCAAGATCGGATCGACGATGCCGGATTTCGGCCCGATCATCGTGCCGGCCGACGAGATGTTCGTAATGGGCGACAACCGAAACTCCAGCCAGGACAGCCGCTACTTCGGATCGGTGCCGACCGACACGATCGTTGGAAGAGCCTTTGTGATCATGTGGCCGATAGCGCGTTGGGCGATGCTGTGATGATACGGGCGACCGCCGGCGGGTTACTCTCGGACCCCCGGTAGCATCGCTACATCGACCGCGAATGGGAGAGGCACGAGTGGGCGAAGAGGATCTCGAGCGATTCGAAACCGACGTCGAGTTGCAGATCTACCGCGAGTATCGCGATGTGCTGCCGATGTTCCGATACGTCGTCGAGACCGAACGCCGCTTTTACCTCGCCAACCACGTCGAGATGAATACCCGCTCCGCCGATGGCTCGGTCTATTTCGAGTTGGAACTCGAGGATGCCTGGGTATGGGACATGTTCCGGCCCGCGCGGTTCGTGAAGCGAGTGCGGGTCATGACGTTCCGGGACGTCAACATCGAAGAGACCGATCTTCCGTCGGAGTTTCAGTAAGAAGTAGAGAGTAGAGAGTAGAAAGAGGTCCGGCCCCTCTGCTTGCTACCGCTTCTTGTCCCAGCCTCCTGAGATGGTGTGGGGATGTCGACTCGCCGTATGTCTGTTGGGGCTGCCGGGGAAGTGGTTGCCGCGCTGTTTCTCGAACAACGTGGTGCTGTGGTCATCGATCGGAACGTGCGTGTCGGTCGAGACGAGATCGATCTCATCGCCCGGATCGAGGGTCACACGGTGGCGGTCGAAGTCAAGACCGGCCTCGGAGGGGGAACCCGACCGTGGGAGAACTTCGATGATGACAAGAACGCCCGGATCCGGCGCGCTGCCGGGGTGCTCTCGATCCGACGCATAGATCTCATCGCCGTCGAGATCACCACCGACGGTGTGACCATCCGCTGGCTACCGGGAGTTGGATAGCCCGTGCCTGCGACGCTGCTCCTTGAACCAGCACCCCCGATGCCAGTGACGGCGCAGGTCGGGGGCGCCATCCGGGACAACGACGAGATGCCCGACGCCGGGTTCGATCCACGAATCACACCCGGGGCAAACGTACGGCTTGCGAGCCTGATACGGCTGGACAGGGTTCACGGTAGGGATTTCGTCGAATGGACCTGCTGGCATGGGTCAACGGTAGATCAGTAGATCAGTAGATCAGTAGACCAGTGCAGCAGGATCGCTCCAGCCGCCTTGCCGCATCTCGTTTGCTGGTCTACTGATCTACTCTCTACTAGCAATGAGTTTCGTATCTATCGATGACCGGGGGGCGGTCCGGTGGCTGACCATGTCGGCGCCGGGAGCGAAGAACGCGATCCCGAAGGCCGGGTGGATCGAACTGGCCGACGCATTCGAGGAGTTCGAAGCGTCGGATCAGCGTGCGCTGGTGGTGATCGGCGCCGACGGCGACTTCTCGGCCGGGGCCGATCTCAGCGCCGACTTCTCAGGGTTCGGTACGGCGGCAGCGAACACCGAGTACATGAAGCTCCCCAACCGGGCGGCGCTTTCGTTGCACCGGATCTCGAAACCGACGGTTGCCGCCGTCGACGGAGTTGCGGTCGGAGCGGGGATGAATCTTGCGCTCGGCTGTGACGTGATCATCGCCACGGATCGGGTGCGGTTCTCGGAGATCTTCGTGAAGAGGGGGCTGACACTGGACTTCGGCGGAACCTGGCTCCTGCCGCGCCTCGTCGGACTCGCCCGAGCGCGCGATATCGCTCTCACCGGTCGGATCGTTGAAGCCGAGGAGGCGCTGTCGATCGGTCTGGCGACCCGCATCGTCGCCGCCGAGGCGCTTGAAAGAACCGCTTCCGAGGTTGCAGAGGCGCTGGCCGATGGCGCACCGCTCGCTCAGCGCTTCATCAAGGTTGCCCTCGACCGATCGTCGACCATGACCTTCGAGCAGTCCCTCGCGTACGAGGAGCAAGCCCAGGCGGTCCTCCTGGGGTCCGAGGATCTCTTCGAAGGCGCAGCAGCCTTCTTCCAGAAGCGCCCTCCGGAGTTCAAGGGCCGGTAGCCGCCTGTGGCGGCGTACCGGCGTATTCCGTATTCCGTATTCCGTATCCCGTCTCCGATACGGGGTCCTGCTCATGGCTGACAGCCGGCAGCTCTGACTCGGCTACTCAGAATCTGTCACAGGTGTGTCGTACGTTGCACGAATGAATGCAACGATCACATCGAGCACCATCATCGGGGTCGAGCCACACCCCGTCCGGATCGAGGCCCACGTCGGGGGTGGGAACAAGCCGATCTTCATCATCGTCGGTCTCCCCGACGCCGCGGTCCGCGAGGCCAAGGAACGCGTCCGGGCCGCGATGGCGTCCAGTGGATACCAGTTCCCGGCCAAACGGGTTGTCGTCAACCTCTCGCCGGCGGACCTCCCGAAGGTCGGATCGGCCTATGACCTGCCAATCGCCCTCGGCGTCCTTGCAGCGAACGGAAAGCTCCCACACGGGGCGACGGATGTCGTAGCGCTCGGCGAACTCGCCCTCGACGGCACCGTCCGCCCGGCCCGGGGTGGCCTCAGCGCTGCACTGGTAGCGAAGGACCTCGGCAAGCCGTGTCTTCTGCCTCCGCGGTCCGCAGCGGAGACGGCTGGTCGCGAGGATCTGGGCGTTCGCGCCGTCAGGTCATTGGCGCACGCGATGGAGGTCGCCGCCGGATCCCATCCGGGCGACGAGATCGACCTCGTGTCTCCTGACGCCGTTGAGATCCCCGACATCGGCGAGGTGCGCGGTCAGGTTGCGGCCCGAGCGGCGCTCGAGGTCGCAGCCGCCGGTGGTCACCACCTGCTGTTCCGCGGGCCTCCCGGTTCTGGCAAGACGATGCTGGCCAGGACCCTGCCGGGTTTGCTTCCGCCGCTCGACGACGGGGAGTCTCACGAGGTGGCGCTTGTCTGGGCAGCCGCCGGGTTGTCTCGCCCCGATCCGCTGGTACCCCCTTTCCGGTCGCCGCACTATTCGGCGTCCATGGCGGCGTTCATCGGCGGCGG
>JAUXCV010000183.1 GCA_030618675.1 Acidimicrobiia bacterium
GCCATCCGGATGTAGTGCCTGTCGCTGTCGTCAGGACACGGTGCCGGCAGGAACAATCCACTCGGTCGGCTGGCCGGTAACTCCTGCAATGACATCGAAATCACGGTCATAGTGGAGCACGACGAGATCGCTGGCCTCTGCAGCGGCAGCGATCAGGAGATCTGCGATCTTCGCTCCTCGTTGCCGGCTTCGATCCGCCAAAGCGTCTTGAACTTCGACGGCCCGATCAAGAACCGTCTGATCCATCGGAACGAAAGGCCATGCCGATCGGAAATACCGCATGGAACGGTGCGAGGCCGGGCTTCTAGATGAGAACCCGGCCTCGAGATCAGTCGGCGTACACCGAGCGACGAGTCCGCTTTCGATCAGCGGTTCAAGCCGATAGGCAACCTCGCGCTGATTCAGGCGAGCGAGCGCCGAAGTGTCACCCAGGTAGTAGGGATTCAACCCCACGCCGCTTGGCGCTCCTCGGGGTCGGTGAACTCGGCCAGATCGACTCCCCTCTCGGTCAGAAGCATCCGACGCCTCTCTTCGAGAGCGAGCACTTCGTCGAAGGCGGCGTCGACGGTCGCCTTCAACGTCGTCGTACCCAAGAGGTCGCGCACGGCGCCAAGCTTCGCATCATCGACATCGATCAATCGCTTGGTCATTCCTACAGGATATCTACTTCACGAGAAATAGATAGCCTCTTGTGGGTAGATGTCGTCGTTTGTGTCTAGGAACACAAAGAGTGTGAACGTAGGCACAAACGACCCTATCCGGACTGTCGGTGGGCTACTCGTTCTCCAGGGCGGAACAGATCGTCTCCGTCATGAGGCGTGCCACCACGTACGGGTCGGCGTTCGCATTAGGGCGGCGATCTTCGATGTAGCCCTTCTTCTCTCTAGCGGTCTGCCACGGAATCCGTACCGATGCGCCACGGTTCGATACACCATACGAGTACTCGGTCCAAGGTGCCGTCTCGTGCAACCCCGTCAGTCGTCGTTGGATCCCGGCTCCGTAGTTCTCAACGTGTTCGTCGGCCTTCGTTCCGAGCGCCTCACATGCGGCGATGATCGGTTCGTAGGATTCGCGCATAGCCGCGGTGGAGAAGTTGGCGTGCATCCCCGCCCCGTTCCAGTCGCCTTCGACGGGCTTCGGGTTGAGGTGAGCGGAGATGTCGCAATCCTCCGCAAGTCGGTACAACAGCCAGCGCGCCATCCACAGGTGATCACCGACCGCCACTGGATCGAGCGGTCCGATCTGGAACTCCCACTGCCCGATCATCACTTCAGCGTTGGTGCCGGAGATCTCGAGTCCAGCCTCGAGGCATGCCACCGTGTGGTTCTCGACGACATCGCGTCCCCAGATCTCGTCTGAGCCGACGCCGCAGTAGTACCCGCCCTGAGGCGCCGGATAGCCGCCGATCGGCCAGCCGTGCGGGCGTCCATCCTTGAAGAACGTGTATTCCTGCTCGAGGCCGAACCACGGCTCCTGATCCTTGTACTTCTCGTAGGTCTCAGCGCATGCCGCTCTGGCGTTCGTTGGATGCGGCTCCATGTCTGGAGTGAGAACCTCGCACAACACCAGCACGTTGTCATCGCCGCGGATTGGATCCGGTCGCACGAGAACGGGATGCAAGACGCAGTCCGACATCTCTCCTGAAGCTTGTTCGGTGCTCGATCCGTCAAATCCCCAGAGCGGCGGTTCCTGCGCCGACGCGACGATCTTGGTCTTCGATCGAAGCTTCGATGTTGGTTTCTGTCCGTCGATCCAGATGTATTCAGCCCGGTACGGCATTGCCCCTCCAGTGATCCAGCGTGGTTGGCGAGGAGCATGGCACATCGCCCTCACCTCCGCACGCATCCATCTGATACGCCTACTCCGCCGTCCGATCCGACAAGCGTCGACCAAGCAGGATCGGGACCGTTTGTATGGCAGCGAACACGCCGGTGACGAGCACCACAACCGCCACCATCAGCCAGCGTTGCCATTGCAGGTCGGCGCGAATCGCCGTGACAACCTCGGTCGCCTCGCCGGCCGTCGCCGCGTACGAATCGAGCAACCTCTGGGCCTCCTCGAGTTGACTCTGGAGATTCGTGAGATCATCTGTGATCTCGGCGGTCGCCACGCCGAACTCCTCGAAATCGGACGCGAGAGATGCCAACGGTTCGGCCTGCGCACGCAACTGCTCCGGCAAGTCGGCGATCGCGATTTCGAGTTCCGCGACGGCTTCGCCGAACGGGACGTCCGGGTCGTAGTTCACGCCCACGAGACTGAGCACGCGCAGTGCATTGTCGATGATCTCAGCGGCGGTCTCGATCGCCGGCATCGCATCGACGACGGCGTCGAGCGCATCCGGTACGTCCACGGTCACGACGACGGCCGATTCAGCGATCACCGTTGCCGCGTCGTCGAACGCAGCAGCGGCAAGCTCCGCCGAAGGTACGAGCGTGTCGAAAGACTCACTCACGATCCCCAGCGTGTCCGCTGCAAGGGCAACCGTCTCGTCGGCCGTCTCGACGGCATCCACGGTGACGGCGAGCGACTGGTCTGCGGACCGGGTAAGAGTCACTACGACGACGATCCCGAGGATCCCGGCGATCAACGACGCGATCAGTCCTCCGATCCCGACGATCGTGAACACGCGTCCGAGTCGTTGATCGTTCCCGGCGAGCGCCGAGAGACCTTGACTCATCCGAACTCGATGCCCTGCGCAAGGGGGAGTTCGCCGGACCAGTTGATGGTGACGGTCTGGCGACGCATGTACGCCTTCCAGGCATCGGAACCGGACTCCCGTCCGCCGCCGGTCTCCTTCTCGCCTCCGAACGCGCCGCCGATCTCAGCACCGGATGTTCCGATGTTGATGTTGGCGATGCCACAGTCGGAACCCATCGGTGAGAGGAACGTCTCGCCGGCTTGTACCGAGTCCGTGAAGATCGCTGACGACAGCCCCTGGACCACGCCGTTGTTGATCCGGATCGCCTCTTCGACGGTGTCGAATTTGATGAGGTAGAGGATCGGCGCGAACGTCTCGATCTGGAGGATCGGCGCATCGACCGGCATCTTGATGATCGTGGGTTCTACGTAGTAGCCGGGACCATCGAGGACGCCGCCTCCGTAGAGCAACTCCCCGCCCTGTTCCTGCGCGATCCCGACGGCGGCTGAGAAGTTCGCGACGGCGATCTCGTCAACGAGCGGACCCATGAGGTTCGCGTCATCGAGGGGGTCACCGATCTTCACCGTCGCGTATGCCGAGACGAGGCGTCGAGCGATCTCGTCAGAGATGCCGGTCTGCACGATGAGCCGCCGCAGAGACGTGCATCGTTGTCCCGCCGTCCCAACGGCGGAGAAGACCGCTGCTCTGGTTGCCAGGTCGGGATCCGCATCGTTCATGACGACCATGGCGTTGTTGCCGCCGAGTTCGAGGAGCGATCGGCCGAGGCGCTTCGCTACTGCGATACCGACTCTCTCGCCCATGTCGCACGATCCGGTCGCTGAGATGAGGGGCACGCGTCGGTCGTTGATCATGACGTCACCGACCTCGGAACCGGAGCCGACGATCAGACCGAACACGCCTTCGAAGCCGGAACCCTCCATCGCCTGTATGGCGAGCTTGGACGTTGCTACGGCGGTGAGCGGCGTTTTCGATGACGGCTTCCAGATCAGCGTGTCGCCTCCTACGGCGGCGATCATGGCGTTCCACGCCCAGACGGCTACCGGGAAATTGAACGACGTGATGATTCCGACCGGGCCGAGCGGCTGCCACTGCTCGTACATGCGGTGCCGGGGACGTTCCGAAGCGATCGTGAGTCCGTAGAGCTGTCGGGAGAGACCGACGGCGAAGTCGGTGATGTCGATCATCTCCTGGACTTCGCCCTCGCCCTCTGCCTTGATCTTGCCCATCTCCAGGGCGACGAGCGCACCGAGCGGCTCCTGGTACTCGCGCAGCAGATCGCCGATGTCGCGAACGAACTTACCTCGCTCGGGAGCAGGGAGCATGCGCCACTCCTCGAAGGTGCTCGCAGCCGTCGTGATGACCTTCTCATAGTCGGCGGTGTCGGCACGCTTCACACCACCGATGCGTTCACCGGTCGCGGGGCTCTCGACTTCGAGCACGGACCCTCCGGTTTCGAGCCATCCGCCGGCGTACGCACCGGAGCTGACGTCGTCGAGGTCGAGTGCAGAGAAGATGGAATCGCGGTTCACGTGGGCCTCCTGTGAGAGCTGTCGGGGGAACGGTAGTGGGAGTGCGGAACGCGAGTATCGAGTCGCTACCCCTCGTAGAGGTCGCGGATCTCGGTAGGTGTCAGTGCGTAGTTGTAGATGCGGACATCGTCGAGCGCGCCG
>JAUXCV010000461.1 GCA_030618675.1 Acidimicrobiia bacterium
GAAGTGGTCGAGGAAGGCATCGAACTGGTGGACCTTGTCGAACTTCTCTTCCATGAGCCGGCGACCCTCGTTCCCCATCTCCCTGCAGGCCGCAGGGTCTTCCCAGAGCCGTTCTACGGCACGAGCCAGACCGTCAACATCACCGGGCTCGGTCATCCAGCCGGTACGACCGTCGATCACCACTTCGGGAACACCCGCCATGCGTGACGCGACAACGGGCAAGCCCATCGACATCGCCTCCAGGATCACGTTGGGCAGCCCTTCCTTGTAGAGGCTCGAAAGAACGAGGATGTCGATGACCTCGAAGACGTGGACGGGTTCCTTCGTGAAAGGGAAGAACGTGACGTTGGCTTCGATCCCCAACTCCTCGACCTTGGCCTTCAGCAATTCCTCGTCGGGCCCGTCTCCTACCAGCATCAGGTGGACGTTGGGAAGCGACCGTCGCATCTCGACGACCGCTTCGAGCAACACCACCTGTCCTTTGCGGTGTTCGAACGAACCCACGCTTCCGAGGATCGGCGCTGCGCCGCGGGGCAGGGGGTAACGCGTCCGGGCTTCCCGACGACGATCCTCGTCCGGAGTGAAGCGTGAGACCTCCGTCCCCTGGTAGACCAGAGAGACCCCGTCCTCAGGGATTCCGAGGTTCTCGATCAAGTAGCGACGCGTGAAATCGGTGATCGAGATCACATGGCTCCGAATGTCGCGCGGAGGCAGGTAGAACTCGCGCTCGTACTCAGGGACGATCGTGCCGGTCTTCGGCTCAAGGACAGTGCCCAACCCCGCTTCCTCGATGCAGCGGGCGGCGAAGACCGAACAGTGGAAGCCCTCTCGCGGAGGGTGCACGGTGCACACCGCCACGTCGGTGCCGGAGAGCGCATCTTTCCAGATATCGCGGTGCTTCTCGTCTTCGGTGACCACGTCGTTGAAGTCGTAGGTCACGACCCGTGCATCGGTCAAGATGCCGTCCCGGGCGTTGAAACCGTCGGCGGCGGTCAAGAGCGTCACGTCGTGACCCTTGGCCATGAAGTCGCGCATGGCCTCAGCGACCCAGATCTGCGTGCCACCGTGCAGGTAGGTGTCCTCGATGAAGCATATGTGCATGGCGTGTCCCTCCGGGTTACCGCCCGTCAACGGATTCCAGGCGTAGTAGGTATTCAGAGAATGAGCGTTGCAGATCCTGCAGGGAGTAGCGGATTCGCACGACATCGCGGTTGTGACGAATCCGATCGGCGAAGGATGCGGGATCGAGCAGCATGGCCGTGATCTGTTCGAGGAGTTCTTCGGGGAACTCGGATTCCGGGAACTCGAGGTACTTCAGCCGTTCGTTCTCTGGTCGATCGGCGCCCACTACATCGTCGAAGACGAGGACGGGATCGTATCGGGAGCAAACGATCGGGATGCCCGCGGCCGCCGATTCCGGTATGGGAAGACCCCGCCCCTCGGTCTCGCTTGGGAACAAGACCATGTCGGCGGTGTGGTAGATATCGAAGATCTCCAGGCCTTCGGACAGGGATGAATGGTTCTGGTTCCCCACGGAGAACGCCTGGAAGACTCTCTCACCGATCGACTCGGGCAGGGATTCCAGGACATCGCCGAAGGTGCTCAGCACGTCCTCGAGGTCGATCCTGTGTTCGATCGGCACTGGACCGGTGACGAGCAAGACGAGCGCCATGTCCTCGTCCCGTTCGAACGCGTTCCGGAACGAGGGGTAGTGGAGCAATGCGCCGATCAGGGCCCAGTCCCGCGGAATACGCTTGCGCGGCACGACGCGGGTGGG
>JAUXCV010000222.1 GCA_030618675.1 Acidimicrobiia bacterium
GAGGAACACGTAGAGCACCTGTGGGAGGCTCCACTCGACCTCCTGGAGATAGTCGCTCATCTTCGCTCCGCTCGCTCCGTGGCTTCCCTCTCGAATCGGATGGCACGGTAGGCCGGGCGGTGGGGCAACCCCACAGCCCTTCCGCGCAGGTAGTCGCCGACATAGCGGGTCAGGAAGCGAACGATCCCGTGATCGCGCCACTGATCGACGTGCGCCGACTCATGGATCAGCAGAGTCGAAGCATCACCGTCGAGGATGCGATCGAACGTCGCGGCCGAAACGAAGACGACCCGTGGAAGAGCCATCGCCACAACCCCGCTCCCCCACACCCGCTCCAACCATCCCGGAACCGGCCGAACAACGACCGAGGCGTACCTACTGCCGCCCTCGACTTCGACGCCGCTGCGCCGCAACGCCGTATCGAGACTGAGAGATCGCGGTAGTGCCATGTCCGGCACGATATCCCATATCCCATATCCCGTATCCCGTAGCCCGTAGTCGGCGAAGGCTCCCCCCTCGGAGCTCACGGCTCTTTTTCCTCTGCTACTCCGCTACCCAGCTACTGATCTACTGATCTACTGATCTACTCAGCTACGCCTCCCTACCATTGCCCGTCTAGCCCACCGAAACAGGACCATGAACTACGACCACCAGGAAATCGAGCGGCGTTGGCAGGACCGATGGGAGGCCGACGGCCTCTACCGATCCGTTGTGGATTGGGATCGGCCCAAGCACTACGCCCTGACCATGCTCCCCTACCCGTCGGGTGATCTTCACATGGGTCATTGGTATGCGATGACGCCGTCCGACGCCAGGGCCCGGTTCATGAGGATGAAGGGTTTCAACGTTCTCTTCCCGATGGGCTTCGACGCGTTCGGCCTCCCTGCCGAGAACGCCGCCGTACAACGCAACGTTCATCCGGCGAACTGGACGTGGGACAACATCGACAGGATGCGCCGCCAGCTCCGATCGATGGGAGCCATGTACGACTGGGATCGGGAGGCCGTCTCCTGTGACCCGGAGTACTACACGTGGACGGAATGGCTGTTCCGCCGGTTCTTCGAAGGCGGCATCGCCTACCGCGGTGAGGCCATCGTGAACTGGTCACCGACGCTCCAAACCGTGCTCGCCAACGAACAGGTCATCGACGGCAAGGACGAGCGGACGGGTCAGCCCGTGATCCAGAGGAAGATGGAGCAATGGTTCTTCGCCATCACGAACTACGCGGATGAGCTGCTGAGCTTCGATGGCATCGACTGGCCCGAACCGGTCAAGGCGATGCAGACGAACTGGATCGGCCGCTCGGAGGGTGCCGAGGTTGTCTTCGCTATGGAGACCGGCGACGAGATTCCCGTATTCACCACCCGGCCCGACACATTGTGGGGAGCGACGTTCATGGTGCTCGCCCCCGAGCACCCACTCGTCGATGCCCTGACCACGGAAGAGCACCGCGTTGCGGTGGATGACTACCGGGTCGCGGCGGCGTCACGATCGGAACTCGAGCGCATGGAAGCCGACCGGGAGAAGACCGGCGTCTTCACCGGCAGCTACGCCATCAACCCTGTCAATGGAGAGCGCATCCAGGTGTGGATCGCCGACTACGTGCTCCTGTCCTACGGTTCCGGAGCGATCATGGCCGTCCCGGCCCACGACCAACGCGACTTCGAGTTCGCCCGACAGTTCGAACTGCCCGTCGTACCGGTGATACGACCGACCGGTGCCGACCGGTTCGACGGCAACACGATGGCCGAGGCCTACATCGGGCCCGGAACGATGGTCGGCAGCGGCCCGATCGACGGTGTCGAAACAACGGATGCGAAGGGGCGCGCGAATCCCTCGGTCGCGGCGGCGATCGACTGGATCTCCGCACAGGGGTCCGGAGAAGAGGCGATCAACTACCGGATGCGTGACTGGCTCATCTCGAGGCAACGCTACTGGGGTGCGCCGATCCCGATGGTGTTCCGCGCCGACGGCACGATCGAAGCCGCACCGGAACTTCCGGTCCTGCTCCCCGACGCACCGGCGTTCACCGGAGGTCCGAGTCCGCTGACGACCGACGAGCGGTTCCTCCTAACGACGGACTCCGATGGAGAGCCCGCACGACGCGAGAGCGACACGATGGACACGTTCATGTGCTCGTCGTGGTACCACTACCGCTATCTCTCTCCGCACTTCGGCACCGCACCGTTCGATCCGGAAGAAGCGGCGTACTGGCTCCCCGTCGACACGTACACCGGCGGTGCGGAGCACGCCACGATGCATCTCCTGTACACGCGTTTCTTCACGAAGGCGATGCGCGATCTCGGCGTCTTCGACGACACTGCCCGCCTCATGCGGGACCATGGTCGTGATCCGAAGAGCGCGTTCGACGAACCGATGACGCAGTCCAGGAACCAGGGCCAGATTCTGGGTGAGGAACGACCGGGTGATCGCCTGGTCGTCGCTGGTGAATGGATCGATGGTCGGTTCGTCGCCGAGTCGGTTCGCGTTGATGACCATGCCGCGGCCGATGCCGCCCCGGTTGTCGGGGAACTCATTCGCCGTACCGAGCGAACGCTCCAGGTGCAGACCGCCGACGCGATGGTCACCGTCGAGGTCCCAGAGAACGCCGAGGTCGAAGTACCGGGCATCGATGGGATCAACGACGTCACCCAACTGCGTCACTACCTCGAGGTTCAGCGCATGTCCAAGTCCAAGGGCAACACGGTGAACCCGGATGAGTTGGTCGAACGCTATGGCGCCGACACGGTCCGCCTCTACTTGATGTTCGCCTTCGACTGGGAGAAGGGCGGCCCCTGGGATTCACGCGGCATCGCCGGCGCCCGCAGATTCATCGAGGATGTCTGGAAGATCGGATCCACTGCCTACGAGCCGGGTCGGATTTCCGATGATGCGTCGCTCGCGTTGCGGCGGTCGGCCCATCAGACGATCATCAAGGTCGACCGCGACATGGAGGCGTTCAAGTGGAACACCGCCATCGCCGCGCTGATGACACTCCGGAACGATCTGCTCGATGCCCGCCGCACCGCGACGGTGTCACTCGAGGCATGGAACGAGACCGTCGATCTCTTGCTTGTGCTGCTGGCCCCGATCGCCCCGCACGTCACCGAGGAGATCTGGTCCCAGAGCGGCAACGCGGAGAGCATCCACCTCCAGGCGTGGCCGGAGTCGGACCCGGAGATCGCCGCCGATCAGACGGTCACCCTTGTCGTGCAGGTGAACGGCAAGGTACGGGAACGCATCGACGTTGCGCCCGACATCGATGAGGAGGCGGCTATCGCGGCTGCGATGGCGTCGGAGCGCATCCAGGAGTGGCTCGCCAAAGGTGAGGTCCGCAAGGTCATCGCCCGTCCCCCGAACCTCGTCAACCTCGTGATCAACTAGCTCCGGAACACTGCCCGAATAGGCCACTTCCAGCCGTTTTTCTCCCCCTCAGCCTCGGCCCACGGGTTGTGGAGCAACAGAGGGCCGTCCCCCTTGCTCATCTTCCTCCCCCTTCAGGGGGAGGTGCCGCCCGTAGGGCGGCGGAGGGGGTCGAAGGGTTCCAGCCAGTGAGAAGCGAGTGACACTCATGCCCTCCCGGCCGGAGGCCGGGGGGACGCGAGGAGCGCCAGCGACGATGCAGGGGGGCTCTGGAAGCCCGAACGGTGGAGATGAGGCCGATCCGTGGAAAGCCTCGAAAGAATCAAGAGTT
>JAUXCV010000274.1 GCA_030618675.1 Acidimicrobiia bacterium
GGCATGGAGATCGGTGAGGTCACGGCGGGCGGCGGCTCAGACGGAAACACAACGAGTCAGCACACGGCGACGCTCGACGGCCTCGGCATCATCGGCGACGGAGCCCACGCCCCGAGCGAGCGCATCGACGTCCGAAATCTCGTTCCCCGAACCGCCCTGCTCGCAGCACTGCTCATCGACCCGATCGCCGACAGCGATGGTGACCCGACGTGAACAAGTACTTCTTCTCCTCGCTCACCCGGATCTCTGATCTGGCCGAAGAAGGCTTCACCGTTGAACCGCGGGAACGGGACGAGTGGGGCACCGGGGACTACGTCGTGGGACAGGTCGTCGGCCGGGCCGGCGAGTTCTCTCGAGTCGAGTTGCGTTCGGGACGGATGATCGAAGTCGTCGAGGGTGACCTCGTCATCGGGGCATGGGGAAGCCGGAAGGCAACCCTCGAAGCGGTCGGCGACTGGGCGGATATCGGCGACGACCGCATGTTCCATGCCATGACTGCCGCGGGATTGTTCGGACGGGTCACCTCCTTGGCGCCACTCATGCCCCCGCTCATGAGGCTCCGCTACATCGGGCATGTCACACGCGACGGAATCAAGATGACGATGAGCGACTTCGTGCCGCCGATCCCCGACGTCGACTACGACGTGCCGACGCTTCTGATCATCGGCACATCCATGTCGGCGGGCAAGACCACAGCTGCGAAACGCATCATCCGTCATCTCAAGGGTCTGGGTCTCAACATCGTCGGGACCAAACTCACCGGGGCCGGCCGCTACCGGGACGCCCTCTCCATGTGGGACGCCGGAGCCGACGATATCTACGACTTCGTCGACGTCGGTCTGCCGACCACGACCGTCGATTCTGAGGAGTACCGGACGAGACTCCGACAGTTGCTCTCATTGATCGCGGCGCGTTCACCCGACGTCGTCGTGGCAGAGGCGGGAGCATCTCCCCTCGAACCGTACAACGGCGACGTCGTTCTCGAGGAACTCGGCGATTGCATCCGCTGCACGGTTCTCTGCGCCTCCGATCCGTACGCCGTGGCCGGGGTCATCGCCGGTTTCGGATACGAGCCCGATGTCGTGGCGGGGATCGCCACGAACACAACGGCTTCGGTGGAGTTGATCCGTCGACTGACGGGTCAGAAGGGCTTCTCGTTCATGATCGAAGAGGAGTCGGACGACGCATTCGCCGTGATCCGGACCCGCCTCGGCCTCTAACCCCACCGCATACCCAGGGTTCACAGCGTCCTATATGGTGCCGACAGCCCGCGGAATAGAACAGACCGCATACCCAGGGTTGGCAGCGCTCCATATGGTGCCGACAGCCCGCGGAATGGATGACACTACGAAGCGAGAAGCCGCCGCACGGTATCGACGACTTCGTCTGGATGGTGCTTGACATCCACCCACGTGAAGCGAACAACCCTCCAGCCGTGCAACAGCGCTTGCCGATCGCGTTCGCGATCCCTGGCAAATGCTTCGGCCAGTTCATGCCAGCGCCGCGAATCCCACTCGATCGCGAGTCGCCTATTCGGGAAGGCAACGTCAAAGCGCCGGTCCGGATCCCACGGGATGGGAAACTCAAATCGCGGCTCCGGAATCCCTCCGTTGCGAAGGACGCTGGCCCCGGCGCGCTCAAGCGGCGTTCCATCGCGCGGACCGGATTCACGATCCTCAAGAATCCAGCGAATCTTCCGAATCCCCGGTTTGCCACGTCTCGCGACATGACCAACCACGGTCTGGACATCGTCCACCCGGGTTCTCTGGTCGGCAACCGCTGATGCCAGTACCGCAGTGAGATGCCTTGCGGTGAGAAACGGCGATAGGTCGACAATCGTCCGCGGAATCGAAGTCACCGGAAGACCCGACACCTCCACGACATGCTCGTCCAAGAGGTCGTGGCACCGGCGAACGGTCACATCGGGGAACACATGGGTTGTGCGGGAATGGACCATGACCGTGGCAATACCCCGGCGCAGTTTTGGGAGCTTGTGCAGTTCCGCCGCCGAATCGTGGGACACCACGGCCTTCGGCAACGTCGCAATCGCCGACCTCACCAGGTTCATCGCTCCCGGCATCTCGATAACCATGTAGCCGAAACGACCAATCGGTCTCCATCGGCCGTCCCGAACCCGTTGGCCGATCTGACCCTTCGTAAGGCCACACTCCGCTGCCTGGTCAATTCGAATCGCACCACCTTGACGAGCTGCGATTCCGTTCACTAGTCGATCAGGGTTCATTGCAACACCGTGCCACAGAAACGAGCGGGATACCAGAGTCCTGATCAGTGATTCATTCCGCGGGCTGTCGGCACCATATGCGACGCTGCCAACCCTGGGTATGCAGTCTGTTCATTCCGCGGGCTGTCGGCACCATATGCGACGCTACCAACCCTGGGTATGCGGTCTTAGGTTTTGCGGAGGGTCCAGAGGACGTCTCGGATGTCGACGATTCCCAGCAGTTCCTCGCCGACCACCACGGGAAGGTGCCGATAGCCGGTCTCAAGGAGCCAGTCCGCTGCTTCGGAAACGCTCACGTCTGGAGAGACCGTATCTGGGCCATCGGTCATCCACTCGGAGACGGGATCCTCCATGTCCGCACCCTCCGACACCGCTCGCACAAGATCCCGATCAGTGACGATTCCGACGAATCGGCGACCGTCGACAACAGCGAGAGCGCCGATCGACCGGGCGATCAACACTTCGGCGGCGTCACCGAGCGTGGTGTCGGGACCGACCACGTCGGACTCGCCGCTGACGAGTGCTTCGACACGCATGTGTAATCCCTCCAAGGGCTCCACACCAGAGGCTAGCCATCGCCAAGGGGTCGATGTCGAACGGACCAATGCTCAGTGGACGGAGAGTCTCCTGAGCGAGTTCCTAAACGAGATCCTGCTCACGGATCCCGAAGCTCGGATGGCGCAGTCGGCACAGCGCCAGCTTCTCGAGTTGACGGATCCGCTCACGCGTCAGATTGAACTCATCGCCGATCTCCTCGAGCGTGCGGGGCACGCC
>JAUXCV010000447.1 GCA_030618675.1 Acidimicrobiia bacterium
ATCGCCACAGCGACGACCGTCAAGGGTCCGTGGGACGGCTGGTACAAGTTCACCGAACTCATGCCGGGCAAGTACACCGTGACACTCGACATGAAGTCCGTGACCGGTGCACTCACCACAGCGGGTTCGTTCACCGTCACCCTCGCAGGCGGCGACAACTACATCGACGCCGACTTCGGTATCGCTGAGGTGCTACCCGTCACGGGCATGAACGCCGCGGCCCTAGCGCTCGTCGCCCTGGCGATGCTCGCTGCAGGCGCGGTAGCCGTCTTGTTCACCCGCAAGCGACGAGAAGACACCTAGACCCAACCAGACAACCAACCAACCAGAGTGTGGGGCGGCCAACCGGCCGCCCCACACTCTGTGTTCGCTCCTCCTCCCCCTCGATTGGCGGGCACCGGCGGTACGCTGCCCGCCGTGTCCAGTTTCGTTCTCACCGCCCTCGTCATCGCTCTGATTATCGTTGGATGCTCGTCTGCAGAGCCGGTCGAAGGTGTCGACCCGCCCGAGCCGGTCACCAGCGAAGAGATGCAGACGCTGCTCACTGACTCGACCGATCCGGTCGTCCTCAACGTGTGGGCTTCGTGGTGCACACCCTGCCGCTCAGAGGCGCCGCTGATCGGAAAGGCCGCCGAAGAGTTCGAAGACGACGTTCGCTTCATCGGTCTCGACGTCCGGGACACACCGAACGGCGCAGCCGCATTCATCGCAGAGTTCTTCCCCGGCGCTCCAATCGAGCACTACGCCGACTCATCCGGAGCGATTCCGACCGACCTCGGAGGGTCCCGCGGCGTGCCGATCACCTTCTTCTTCCGCCCGGGTGGCGAACTCTCCTACCTCCACCATGGCGTCATTGACGAGCGCACACTTGTTCTCCAGATCGACGAGTTGGTGAACGGCTGATGGAGTTCACACTCCTCGGCGCCGCAGCGATCGCGGGTGGTACCGCCTACGGCATGCTCTGGTGGGAAGCCAAGCGAGGCAATGCGGCCCGATGTGCGGGGAACCTATGGGAGACGGCGATGGTATCCGCTGTTGCCGGGATCTTCATCGGTCGGATCGTCATGATGCTCGTCGACGGCGTGAACCCTCTCGCTCATCCGCTGGACATCATGCTGGTGCGCTCGGGAGTATCGACCGTTGGAGCGTCGCTCGGCGCCGCAGTCGTGTTCCTGTGGCTGGCTCGCAAGGAACCGATCGCCATGGCCGACGGCATCTCGGCTGCTGCGCTGGCTGGACTGGCGGGTTGGTCGGCAGGATGCCTCGTCCGTGGCACATGTCTGGGAACGGCGTCGGACCTTCCGTGGGCCCTCACCCAGGAGGGCAGCACAGTCACCCGCCACCCGGTCGGGATCTATGCAGCGCTTCTGCTCGCCGTGGCAGCCATTGCCCTCGCCTGGTGGAAGGCGTATCGCCGACCACCGGCTGGCACGCCGGCATCGCTTGCCATCGCTGCGGCAGCAGCGGTTCGCCTTGCCACCGAGCCGTTCCAGCCATCGCTCTCGGGCGGGCCGGTTTGGTTCTACGCGGCCGCTCTGATGGTCGGTCTGCTCGCGGTTGCCTGGTTCGGGGTTGTCACGCCACGGCGTGCCCGAAGGCGCGACGGGTAGAGAATCGCAAGAAGAAGCCGCCCCCCTGCGTCGTCGCTGGCGCTCCTCCGCGTCCCCCCGGCTGCGCCGGTGGGACATGTTTGAGGCACGCTCGTCAGTAATGGAACTCCTTGACCCCCCCCGCCTCGCTGCGCTCGGCACCTCCCCCTGAGCCTGAATCCACGGTTTCCGGGTAGAACGAGCGTTGACCGAACATGTCCCCCCGACGCAACGGCGGGGGG
>JAUXCV010000365.1 GCA_030618675.1 Acidimicrobiia bacterium
ATGAAGCCGGTGATCGAGAAGTACTCGGCGTGGCTCCCGAACGGCGATTGCGCATCGGGGGCGAAGGTGGACAGGAGAAACGCGAACCCCACGAACACGATCGCAGGCGTTATGGCCACGATGATCAGCATCCAGGGGAGGATCTTCGTCCGGGCCCGCCGACGGATCCCGAACACCCGTTGGAGTCCATCGCGATAGGTGGTCAGGATCGCTCCGCGCCGACCACGACGTTCACCGTCGTACGGCGTGTACCCGAGATCGAAGACGACGCCGCGGTCACTCATGCTCTACGCCTTCGAGGAACACGTCTTCGAGCGTGGTCGACTTCGGTCCCATCGACCACATGGCGGTCCCCGTGGCGGCGAGGGCGTCACGGACCAGATTGAACGGGTCGTCGTCGGTGGCGGAGACGTGCAGTCGCATGCCCGATACGTCGACGGAAGCGCCTGCTGAGATCAGATGTTCGGTGACGGCTATCGGGTCGTCGAGGATCTCGACTTCGACCACGTCTGCGTCGACGAGATGGGACAGCGGCCCGGATCGTAGAACCCGGCCACCGTCGAGCATCAGCACTCGATCGCAGGTCTGCTCGATGTCGCCGAGCACGTGGGATGAGACGAGGACGTTGATGCCGAAGCCGCCGAGACGGGAGATCAGATTCAACATCTCCTCACGGCCCTCCGGGTCGAGACCGGCCGTCGGCTCGTCGAGAAAGACGAGCTCCGGATCGTGAACGATCGCCTGGGCGAGTTTCGTCCGCTGCTTCATCCCCGTCGAGAATCCGGCGAGGCGACGGAAGCGCTCCTCCTCGAGGCCGACGAGAGTCAGAACGTCTGACGCCCGCTGGCGTGCTGCGTTCGACGGGAGACCGGCCAGACCGGCGGCGTAGATGATGAACTCCGACGCGGTCACGTCACCGGGGAGACAGTCGCCTTCCGGCATGTATCCGATGCGCGACCGAACGTCGAGCATCTCCCTCGTTGCGTCGAATCCGAGAACCGCTGCAGATCCGGTCGTAGGGCGGAGGATGCCGAGCAGGATCTTGATGAGCGTTGTCTTGCCCGCACCGTTCGCTCCGACGAGTCCGATCCGTCCGGCAGGCAGGTCGAAATCGACGCCGTGCAACGCCACGATGGAGCCGTAGGCATGCCCGAGATCGCGAGCTGAAAGGATCGGTGCGTCATTCATGAAGCCCCCATGGTCGCAGGTCCGGGGGTCTGGCGGGTGCCTTCACTCTGACATCGCGGTGGTGCGAGTTCGGCCGGCACGATCCGTGATCACCATGCCAGCGAGGATCAGCGCGCCCCCGATCACGATGCCGGTCTCGATGTGCTCTCCGAGAAACACGACCCCGCCGACGAGCGAGACGAGAGGGACGAGATACCCCACCAGTGACACCGTGGTTGCCGGCATCGATTCGAGCAGCCGGTAGTAGAGGTAGAACGGCAGGAAGGTCGACGCGACCGCCATGTAGAGGATGAGTTCCCAACCGGGGGCCGTGAGGGAGTGGGGAATCCCCTCGAACACCAGCATCGCCGGGATCAGCACGACCGTCGACATGCCGAACTGGATCCCGGTGATCTCGATGGGGTCGTATCGCCCTGCGTAGCGCTTGGCGTATGCCCCTGCATACCCGATGGCCACGACCGATATGAGGGCGAGGACAGCGGCGATGAGGGGCCTTCCGTCTTCGCCGAGGCCGGAGTCGCCGGAGATGAGGAGCGCGGCGACCCCGCTGAATCCGATGAACAGTCCGATCAGCTTGCCCCGGGTGAGGCGCTCGTTGGTGAGCATGAAGTGGGCGTAGATGGCGGTGGCGAGGGGGATGAGAGCGGCGAACAGACCGACGAAACCGGCCGACGCCTCGTTGTAGGCGAACGTGAAGAGGATGTACGGGATGAGCAGGTTCGTGATCGCCATGACAACGCCCACCTTCAGGGTGAGACGGTCCGGGATGTGGAGTCCTTTGAAGGCGAGAAGCGCGATGACGAGGAGCGTGGCGATTCCGACCCGGAGAGCGACAAGCGTCCACGGTCCGATTCCTTCTCCGAACGCCGCACGAACAGCGATGCCACCGGTTCCCCAACCGACGGCGGCGACGATGAGCACAGCCCAGGTGGAACGGTTCACGGGTCGATCAGCCTCGTGCGCTTCGGGGTAGGGAGTCTTCGAACGGGGCAGCGGATGCGCTCATCGCTTCCTTCCCTTCCAGCCGCGGATCACATACCGCCAGAAAGACGTGGTCTCGGCAGATGGTTGCCCCCCTGCGTCGTCGCTGCGCTCCTCCGCGTCCCCCCGTCCTTCGGCCGAGGGGACAGGAGTGGGCTCTTCC
>JAUXCV010000457.1 GCA_030618675.1 Acidimicrobiia bacterium
TGCGTGTCCTCGACGGGGAGGGGATGAACGATGTCTCCGAGGTGGACAACGAACGAGGCGTCGATGCGGTTGCAGAGGTCGACGACGAACTCGTTGCGCTGCATCAACCACGCGTTCGACGGATAAGCGTCGACCTCCTGGTCGGGTGGGCGGATGTGCGAGTCCGCCACAACGATGAATCGGAACCCGGAACCGTCCGAATTCGCAGGACTGTGAGATTCCATCTCTATCCCTCTCCTCACCGGCAGACCGTTGATGCGCACGGTACACAACGTATGATGCACAACCCTCGAGAGCCGGAGTCATGCGCATCGAAACCCCCAGGAAGCGACGGCGTCGGTACGCCGTCGAAGCCCCGTTCCCGGAACAATGGCGAACGCTCCTCGAGGCCGACATGGCCCACTGGCGATGGCTCGACGACGACGAGCGCGATCACCTCGAATGCCTCATCAAGGGTTTCCTCTTCGACAAGGGCTTCGAATGGATCGACGGTCTCGAAGAGTCGAACGAGATCAAAGTTCTCGTGACTGCGTCCGCCTGTCTCCTGATCCTGGGCCTCGAACAGGCCTACTACCGCGACGTCACCTCGATCATCATGTACCCGACCCAGACAACTCAGAAAGGACGCCGGGGTGCACCCGAAGCGGCCGGGCTCGCGACGGACGCGATCGTGCCGATCCTCGGTGAGGCAATGCTGCACGGCCCGATCCTGATCGCGTGGGACTCGGCGAAACGGTCGGCGGCTCACTCGAATACCGGTCACAACGTGATCTACCACGAATTCGCTCACAAGATCGACATGGCCGACGGCAGCGCCGATGGTCTCCCCCCGATGGCCAAGGCACAGAAGGATCGATGGGAAGAGGTGTGCCGGCGGGAGTATGAGGCTCTGAGGGACGGCACAAATGACGAACCGTTCCTCAGCACGTACGGCGCCGTCAATCCGGCCGAGTTCTTCGCCGTCGCGACCGAGTTCTTCTTCGACCGCCCCATCGACATGGAGACTCACAGGTCCGACCTCTACGAAGTCATGAGCGGGTTCTACCGACAGGACCCCGCAGAACGTGAGCGACGGAACGGGGACCGCGGTCGGTAGTCAGTCGGTTGTCGGTTGTCGGTGAGGATGATTCCATCTCTCCCGAAGTTCGCTGCTCCTCAACGGAACCTGCGGTGCACCAACATCCACCATGCCGGCAACGTATCATCGGGAAGCATTCGCAGCACGAACGGAGAACGCATGACCGGCGCGAACTCGTTGACCGTCCGATCGGCGCGTCGCCGGGGTCATCCCGGACCGGTCGACATCGTGATCCGCGACGGCGTCGTCGAATCGATCACCTACCCCGGTGAGACCGGACCCGATGCCGTCGATGTGGAAGCGGCAGGCAATCTGGTCACCGAATCGTTCGTCAATACGCATCTTCATCTCGACAAGGTCTTCACGCTGCACCGCCTGGGCGACGCAGCCCTGGCTGAGTACCAGAGCGGCGACATGGGCAAGGCCATGTCGGCCATCGAGACGGCCGCCGCCGTCAAGGACGGCCAGGATCCCGAGGCGATGCTCGCTGCGGGGAGAAGAGCCCTGGCGATGGCGGCGTACTACGGCAACACGCACATCCGGGCGTTCGCCGACGTCGACTCCAAGGCCGGGATCCGCGGAGTCGAGGTCCTCGTTGCACTGCGAGAGGAGTTCGCGGGCGTGGTCGACCTGCAAGTCGTAGCGTTCGCCCAGGATGGGATCATCCGGGAGCCGGGCACCGAAGACCTGCTCCGGGTATCGATGGCGATGGGAGCGGA
>JAUXCV010000334.1 GCA_030618675.1 Acidimicrobiia bacterium
CTACATACTTCGATCCAACGCACGGGATTGTCTCCCGGCTTGATGCCACCGTCGAGGTTCGATAGCTGCTGGAGTTCGGCATACCCCTGGACATCGTGACGATATCAAGTTATCTTGACGATATGGATCCCGTGATTCTGGATAGTGCTCGCAAGCACGGGACCGAAGATGAGGATGTACTGCATGCGTATCGGACTCCAGTTCGCGTGTTCGACCTTGGCGACATCGTGATGCTCATCGGTGCAGATGAGAACGGGCGCCTGCTCGAGATCGGAGTTGCGGAAGGTAAAGGGGTTGTCTTCGTTGTCCATGCCATGCCGGCCAGGTCGAAGTTCCTGAGGTGAGAGTTGTGCCCAGATCAATCCAAGACATTCTCGACCACGGCGATGAGCTAGCGAGGCGTTTCGAGGACTACGAACCCGACGAGGCCGATGAGCGCCCGGTCGAGGAATATCTCCTTGAACGAGCCGCTCTGGACCGCGCTCGAAGCGAGCGGCAGATCGTCGATGCGATTGCGAAGGCTCGGTCGGCAGGGATCTCCTGGAACGCGATCGGGAGGATCCTCGGTACCTCGGCCCAGGCCGCCCAACAACGATACGGCGCGGTGGTCGATCGCGTGTGACCCTGTCACTCGCAGCCGGTGCCTAACGGAGTCGCGAACCGATCGCCGGGAGATCGGGAGTCGTTGAACTCCGTGGAAGGGGCACTGCCGCTTGCTACGGACTCCACTCTCGCTTCCCGTGGCCCCGATAACGAGTGTGGAGTTCCTGACGGCTGATGCAGCGAGTGAAGGCGGAACGGGAGTTGGCGGTTTCCGGGCCGATCGACATCTGATCGCTGCCTGGTCGGAGTCGTCTCTGCACTGCGGTGGGGGTCGCTACGCCCGTCGGGTGGAGATGCCCTACGACGGTGAGAGAATGCCGTGTATCAGCGCCTGGATGCGGGTTTCGAGCTGTTCGGTGGCGCGAGTCGAGAGGCGCCGAGACGTTCGAATCGCCTGAATTCCGGCGCCATCTCGGCCGAAGTCTGTTGACAGGATCCGATCAACGGATTCTTTCTCGGATCCGAGATCGGGGTTCGAGATGCCGGCGGCGGCGCAGATCTCGAGACACCGCCACACATCGACGGCATCCTTGTCGTCATTCCTGATCGATCTCGCCATCACCTTGAGGACAAGCGCCGAGATCTCATCTGGGATCCTGGCCGACGTCTGGACCAAACTGCCGTCCGTGCGTCGAAAGCTGATCGGGACATCAACCGCTGGACGCTGTAGAGCCAGCGCCAATCCCGGGACCTCTGTCGTTGTCAGATGGTCGCCGAACGACAACGTCTGGCGCGGTCTGCTCGTGTAGGAAGGGACGAGGATGTCGATGACCGCTTCGGGCACTCTTCCGTCGAGCGGGGCAAGGCCGTCGACGGCTCGACCGAATCGGTTTCCAGCGAAGCGCCGGTATCCAAGAGCTTGCAGTCGTTCGACCAGCTCCGGCGTTCGAACGGCAGCCGGCACTACTCCAATGTCCGCATCGGCAGTTTCGCGGAAGAGATCGAGATGCCATCGTCGGACGTGGAGCGAGACCATGTGGCCACCGATGATCCGGTGCCGCGGTTCGTTCGAGACAGCGGAAGCGATGTCGGTGAGAGCGACGAGTCCCAACTCCTCTGCGACTGAGGATGTGGTCAGGTCCAGGCGAGTCAACGGGAGAGAAGCCATGCGGCCGCCTTGTCTGCTGCTTCCCGTCGGTCTGACCCACCGAGGTCGCCAAGGTCCCAGATGATCTGCGTTGGATCGACGAGCCGGAGGTCGTTGTCGGTGTCGATCGCGTCGAGTTTGAACAGGGATCGATCGTCCGGGTATCTGATGATGACGTTCGCGTCAGGGGAACCGAGTGCCTCAACCATGTCGAGTGCGCTTGTGGGGAACGGTGTCGGCGCGTAGACGAGCAGCGTTGTCGGTCGACGCCAGGGGGAGATCCTGTCGGCGGCAACGTCCCCGGAGAGCGAGAGGGCGTTGCCTGTCGCTCGGCGGCTTGCCTCGGCGAGATCGCGGGCCGCGTCTTCGAGGGAATCAAGGGTGTAGAAGTGGCGCTCGGATCCTCCCGGGCCCCGGTACTGGGAGAGGAACGCATCGAGGAGGGCTGCTCGGTGAACCGCCCAGGTGGTTCGATCTTCCCGGTCGACGAGTCCGGAGCGGGTGAGACGATCAAGTACCTGGGAGGCACGGGGTTGGGTCACCCCGACTGCTCGGGCGAGCTGCGTCGGCCCGGGGCACTCCCCGGTCGTGATCAGCGTGCGAATGATCGACAGTGAGCCGACGCCCAACGGGAGCCGGTCTCTTATGTCAACGGGGGATCGGTTCGCAGTTCGTCGCTGGATGCGGAGACCCGGAGATCTGAGATCGGCGTTTCGTTGGGCATCGGCCCAGCACCACCCCGCGTTGGTGAGTCTCCGTCCGGTCTCCTCGGAGATGTACGGTGCGACGAGTGTCGGGATCCCGTCGGCAGTGATCTCTGACCGGAGTTGTTCGAGGGACGCTATCTCGCCGGGGTAGGGGGCTCGCCG
>JAUXCV010000289.1 GCA_030618675.1 Acidimicrobiia bacterium
TCCGCGTGGGTGAGCAGAGGCCCGTCGTGTGGAAGTTCGTGTACATGACGCCGGCGTCGGCGACGCGTTGAAGGTTCGGGGTGGGGATCAGGCCACCGAACGTGGAGAGCTGACCGTAACCGACGTCATCGAGGACGTAGAAGAGGACGTTCGGCGCGCCCTCGGGTGCAGACTTCTCCATCGGCCACGCTTCTGTGGAGTCGTCGATCGTCTTCCCGATCTTCCCTGGGAATGGAGTTCCTTCGTTGTACTCGATTACCTGGTCTGCCATGGTGGCTCCTCTCAACGCGACGAACACCGCCGTTCCAGGGGTCGTGAATCTGAGACACGCTCGAACCAACCCCGCCGACCCTTTCACCGTATCCCCTGCGCATGGATCGGACTAGCCGGAATCGGCACGATTCGAAAATGGTCGAGTTGTCCGGACGGTCAACTGCCCGGTCTTTGCCGTCGTCGGCGCGATCGGGGAGGTCAGTTCGCGGTGTAGAGCGTCGTTGAAGGAAGCTCACCGAAGAGTTCGAAGTAACGCTGAGCGAAGCGACCGCCGTTTTCGATGCCGAGGCCTATGGAGATCTCCATCACCGTCTGCCGGTTGCTTGTGGCGAGGAGCCGGGTTCGCGCTTCGTTCAGCCTCTGATCGCGGAAGTACTTCATCGGCGGCACACCGAATGCAGCCACGAACGCGTAGCGAAGACGGCGTTCCGACACGAAGGCGACACCGCAAAGCGCAGCTATCGAGGGGCTTCCGCCGGCGTCGTTGACGAACGCGGCGCAGGATCGAACGATGCGGCGGCTCTCCCGAACGCTCATGCGCTCGGGTCGGTGGCTACCGGCCTCCTCGGCCAGTTCCGAGACGAGGGCATGCTTCACGTCCGTCAGCAACGTCGCAGGATCGTCGGTATCGGCAACGATGAGTTCCGCGCCTCCGAGTGCGGAGGCGATCGATCGATGGCCCGAACCCGGTCGGAGCATGCGCACAGCGCCGCGTTGAGGAAGTTGTATGCGCGTCTGAAGCTCGTCGGCTGCTTCTTTGATGCTCCGTTGTCGGACCATTGCAGCCGCGTATTGGACTCCGGTAGGGCTGACGTCCGTGTGCTCGGTGCCCGGAGCGTAGAGGAGCGTGTCGCCGGGTTCGAGATCGTGGCCACACCATCGAGTCCCCGGAGGCGCGGATGATAAAGTGACAACAACGAGCATATCGTCTGACACGGTCATCTGACCTCGGCCCGGGAACCTGCAGGAGTTCAGGAAGATGGTGCCGTCATCGAGCACCGCGGACCGCGCGACGCTGGGACCGAGAACCGCCCCGGTTCGAACAGCGACGAGGTCCACACCCGGAATCGCGGCTGCGTAGGAATCCGCCTCAGTCGCGAGCACGAACCGATATTCTGACACTATCCCGGTCCCTCGCATCAGGTAGGTGCGACATTTGTGCTGTCTTCTCTTCCCACGAAGCATATCAACGGGCAGCGTCCATGGATAACTCGAATCGCCCCGGGATATCGTCTTCATGCCGAAACTGGCTAGACGCCGACCCCGGCCCCACGTAGCGTTGATGGTGGCTCGGATTTCCGGTTGTGCGCGGGGCGAACTCGACCGCGACGACGTCCAATCGGCGCGAGGCACTTGTCGGGAGAACTATTGGCGTCCGGCGCTGGAGTCGGATAGGCGGTCTACGAATTGGGAGGCGGAGTCATGGCCAATCAGGGTGGTACGGGTGGTCCTACGGATGCGGGGCATGTTGTAGTCCCGGATCATGTGGTTGCGGCGGTGCAGGTGGGGGAGGCTGCGAAGCAGAGTCGGGATGGGATGCCGGGTTGGCTCGGGAAGTTTGCGTGGACGTCGTTGTGGAAGGCCGTGGTGGTCATCCTCGTTACGTTGTTCTTCCTGTCGTTGGCGTGGCGTGCTCAGACGTTGTTGCGGATGCTCGGTGTGTCGGTGTTCTTTGCATTGGCGATGATCCCTGCGGTGAAGTACATGCATGAGCGGTGGGGGTGGAAGCGGGGCGCTGCGGTTGGGGCGATCTACGGCGGGTTCGTGGTGTTCATCGTGTTGATGGTCGTGGTGTTGATCCCCGCGATTACAACGTTCGCTGGTCAGGTCAACGTGGATTCTGGTGGGATGGCGGACAAGCTGAATTCGTATAGTCAGGATCTGGTTGGTCGCGATGTGATCGCCCAGTCGACGGCTGCTGACGCTGCTGCGACGGCGGATACGGGGTTGGCGGATTGGGCGGAGAACCTGGTGGGTGTGGCGACGTCGGGGATCGGGTTCGTGTTCAACATGATGACGATCCTGTTGTTCACGTTCTACTTCGCTGCGGATGCGCCGCGGATTCAGCGTGCGTTGATGTCTCGGATGCCTCCACATAAGCAGCAGGTGACGGGTTGGGTGTGGGATACGGCTATCGAGCAGACGGGCGGCTACTTCTACTCACGCATGTTGTTGATGCTGATCAACGGCGGGTTGTTCTTCGTTGCGATGATGCTTGTCGGGATGCCGGTGGCGTATGCGTTGCCGTTGTCGATCTTCGAGGGGTTCGTTGCCGAGTTCATCCCGGCTGTGGGGACGTATATCGGTGCTGCGGTGCCGATCTTGTTGACCCTGGCGATCCAGGGCCTCGTGCCGGCGTTGATCCTGTTGGTGTGGGTCTTGATCTATCAGCAGGTCGAGAACTATTGGTTGTCTCCGAAGCTGTCAGCCCAGACGATGACGCTCAACGGCGGGGTCGCGTTCGGTGCTGCGTTGGCGGGTGGCGCGATAGCGGGCCCGATGGGGGCGTTCATGGCGCTCCCCGTCGCCGCTCTGATCACGTCGATCATCTCCAACACCGGCAAGACCTACGACGTCGTCTACCACGGCGAATACCAATCAACCGACG
>JAUXCV010000491.1 GCA_030618675.1 Acidimicrobiia bacterium
GAAGTACGCAACGACCTCGACCGAACGCGAGCAGTGAGCGACCACGGATTCGAAATCGGTCTCGACCGCAGCCGCCATACGATCCTGGAGATCGAGCATCGCCTCTTGCACGGACGGCAATTCCAAGTCCAGGTGGTCCACGTCCACCGTGTCATCTTCATCCGCGAAGACCCGTTCGGCGATCGCCGCCAACCCTTCGGCGTCGACCGGGAGTACGAACGAGGGAGGCGGAGGAGTCACGTCCTCCAGACCGACCGATCGGGCGACGTACCGCTCGTTCGCTGCGATCCGGTGGGAGAAGACGGCGGCCACGTCCTTGAACGTCAGATTCATGAGAAGGCGTGACAGCAAGCGATCGCGTTCTTCAGCGAGCGCCAGTTCCTCATCCAGGTCGATCTCCCGGTCGTCGGGGAGCAGGTGCCGGGCCTTCAGTTGGATGAGCGTCGATGCGATCAGCAGGAACTCGCTCGTGACGGTGAGGTCCATCTCGCTCATCACATCGAGGTACCCGACGTACTCGGTGACGAGGTCGGAGAGGCTCAATTCGGTGATCTGCACCTGGTGGGATGTGATCAGCTGGAGCAGCAGATCCAACGGTCCTTCGAAGACCCGGGTCTTGACCTCATACGTCATGGCTGGTGATGGTATCGCCAGAATGGTCCGAGCACGAGGAACGGCGGTCATCCGTCCGCATCGGCCAGCACCTTCCATCGCTCTCTGTCTACCCCGGGCGGTACCGGACCCGGGTGACTTCGTGCGAACGAGACGGCCAGGTCGCCGCAGCCTGCCTCTTCGATGTCGACCGCACCGCGCCGTCCGTGATCACGGTACATACGCATGCGGGTGGTCATCGGCATCCCGGCAGCATCGAGAACCGTCGCCATCGATCGGGAGACGGCGCCGATGTCCGCACGCCCCTTGCCGACGTCGTGAAGAAGGGCTGCCTCTACCGCTCCCTCATCATCGGGCAGGACGGCGTGAACACGCCGAGCAACGTCGACGGCGTGCCGCTGATCGGGGAAGTTCTGGGACCAGAACAGTTGGGCGCACGGACCGTCGAGGTATTCGTGTACGAAGCGCTGATCTCCGGGACCCGGGGGCTCGGCGCGTAGATGTCCGAAGAAACGTCCAACGAGGTGACCGGCCTTGTCGAGGCGGACCGTCACGAGGCGGCTTTTTTGCACCTCACGCAGCGCCTCACGGCGGGAAGGTACTGGATGCGATCCGTGCCGATCTGCTCGCCGCACGTTTCGCAGATCCCGTACCTGCCGTCGGCGATCTTGCCCAGCGCAACGTTGGCACGGTCGAGTCGAGTCTTGAGCGCATCGGCAAGACGGAGGACTTCGGTTCGCTCCGCGGTGACCGCTCCGGCGTCAGCGAAAGCATCGCCGTAGTCGACGGTGCCGTTGAGCTGTCCGGATTCATCTGCTCCGATTTCCTCGAGTTGACGCAAGACCTTGGTGCGTTCCTCGATGAGGAGCGCTTCGGCAGCTGCGGTGTCGATCGTCTCGGTCATTGGGGATCTCATCCTCCTCTGCGTCCCTACCGGGCGCGTGGGTGCGCCGTAACGTACACCTCGTAGAGGTGCTCGGGGGACACAAGCGTGTAAACCTGTGTGGTGCTGATACTAGCGTGACCGAGCATTTCCTGGACGGTTCT
>JAUXCV010000321.1 GCA_030618675.1 Acidimicrobiia bacterium
TTCATCGACTCGGAGGATTGGACGAAGATACGGTCGAGCGCGTTGGCCGGTGCGTCGCTCACCTCGCCCATCTTCCCGGGCTCCGGGGTACGGGTCATGCGTCGCGCGTAGTACTCCGAAGAGTCGTGGCTCTCCCGTTTCCCCGCGCCGAAACTCGCTGTGCTGGTCGCCATCCGTTGGCCTCCTGGATACAACGGTAGTTCCCCCGACCGCTCAGACCGGGGACCGAACCGATCTATCCGGCGTCCAGAATCCGTTCGAGGGACCCGACCCAGAACTCCGCGTACTGGTCCCACTGGATGAAGTTGCAGCCCCAATGCGGCGCCGGATCCGACATGTACGCCAGCACCGCTCCCTCCCCGTGGCGACGGGTCACGAGGAGCGGGTCGCCCGTCTCTTCAACCGCGACGTGGACGACCGCGTCATCCCGGGCGATCGTTCGGTTGTATCCGAGGATCGGAGGCGCCGTCGCCATATCCACGCCCGGAACGAAGTCCTCGTCGAGTCGATCGAAGTGGAATCCTTCTGTGTTCTCAACCAGATCCTCGGTGTCGAGACAGCGCACGGGAAGAGCCTCGGCGAGACGGGAGCGTCCCCAGCCGCCCTTGCCCATCTCTCCGGTGAACGACAGCCATCCACCCATGAACATCGCCCGCGTGCCCGATTCGATCGCTTCGACGGTGAGCCGGACGCGGTCCGGATAGGTGATGATCCCGGTTCCGAACACGTTCCGATCGAAGAACTGCGGTGCCAGTTGGAAGTTCTTCACCTCGACGTCGGAGAACACCACGACGTCGTACTCGGCGAGGATCTCCTCGTACCTGCCGGGCTCCATGCCGTAGAAGTCCCAGGTTGAGCACGAGTCGCACGAATGAACTCCTGTGGATTCGATCGCCTCCTTGAGGTAGCGGTCGTACCGGTAGGTTTCGAGTCCCTTGTAGGCGTAGTTGAACGGGGTCTCCGCGAATATCGGACCGAGAGACACCGCCCAGTCACCGATGTAGAACACCTTCGCCATGCGAATCCGCGCCTTCCTTTCATCTCGGTAGGTTCAGTTGTACGTGAGTGCGATCTTGATGGGACCCTCGCGGTCCCGGTCGATCAGGTCGAACGCGTCTGAGGCGCTCGTCTGGGGGAACGTGCGTGTCAGAAGCGGCCCCGTAGCGAGAGTCCCGTCGCCGAGGAGGCCGGCGATCGTCTGATACACGCGGAGTCGATCCCACGCCCGCCCCGGAGCAGGGTCGTTCCGGTGATCGAGGGCCACGATCGATGATGCCCCCATCGGGTGGAACGTGCTGTGGTGAAATTCCTCCCCCAGTCGGAGATCGGTCCCGGTTCCCTGGTAGAAGCCCAGTGCCACAACTCTCCCGTAGCCGCTTGCACAGCAGCGGATCGATTCGTGGAGTGCCTTCCAACTGCCGGATGTCTCGATGACTGCATCGGCGCCCCGGCCCCCGGTGAGTCGTCGAACCTCCTCGGCGACTCCGCCAGACCCGGGATCGATCGCGTAGTCCGCACCGAGAGAGATGGCGATCTCTCTGCGACCGGCAACGGGATCAACGGCGATCAGCGGCCGGACTCCTGACAATCTCGCCAGTTGGACACTCAGCAGGCCGATCGCTCCCAATCCGCTGATGACGGCGCTCTCACCGAATCGAAGGCGAGAGGTGAGATGACCGTCATAGGCGACGCCGCCGAGGGCGAGGAAGATGCCAGATGCAGGGTCCGCCCCGTCGGGTGCGCGCTCGCAGAAGAACGGACGACCCTCGGCGGTCGTGTCGCACACGAACGTGTCCGGATGCCCCGCGGTTCCCGTCCATGCGACATCGCCGATGTTGAAACCCTCTACCTGCGAGCCGACCTCGACCACCTCACCCACCATTTCGTACCCATGGAGGACGGGATACGGCGAGTGCCCCGGATCTCGCTCGTGGAACAGGCCGTCATCGATCTCGTGCGTCAACTGGGGTGCGGTGCCCCGGTAGAAGCTCAACTCCGTGCCGTGGCTGATCCCGGAGAAGAGGGACCGGACCCGTATCGACGTGGGAGTGAGCGACTCCTCCGGCACCTCCCGGTGTTCCACGCGCCTCGGTCCGGTGATGACTACCTCTCGCACCGGTTGCCCCGCCTCGCCTCGAGAGCCACAGGCAGGTGGCGTCTCATACCTCGACCGGTTGGCCGGCAGCGACCGATCGATACACCGCGAGCGCCGTTTCCGTTGCCTTCAGCCCATCGGTACCGGTGACGGCGAGTGGATGTTCGCCCCGCACGGCACCGATGAAGTGATCGACCATGGCCTGGTTCGCATCGGAACCCCAATCGGTCCACTTCTCGTCGCCGCGCGACCAGACATCGAGGCGTTCGGCGAACGCGTCGATGGTGAACACGCCACCTGTCCCGACGGCTTCGATGGTGAGTCCTCCCCAGGTCGGGTATCCGTCCGGCCGACTCCAGGAGCAGTCGATGGTCGCGAACACGCCGTTGTCGAATCCAACCGTTACGACGCCGCCTGTCTCGACAGAAACGTCGGGATGCAGGATCCGATTGGTCGCCGCGTACACCTCGACCGGATCCGACTCCGTCCACCATCGCATGATGTCGACGAGGTGGACCACATGGTCCATCGCGGC
>JAUXCV010000311.1 GCA_030618675.1 Acidimicrobiia bacterium
CTCATCGGGATCATCGACCCACTCCGCCCCTCGGCGAAGGAAGCCGTCGCCGTGGCCACCGACGCCGGCATCGACGTGCGGATGATCACCGGGGACCATGCCACCACGGCACTCGCCATCGGGAAGGATCTCGGCCTCGGCCCAGGAGCGATCAGCGGCGTCGAATTCCGCAACCTCACAGATCAAGAGGTCCTCGAGCGACTGCCCAACCTCCACGTCTTCGGACGGGTCGCTCCCGAAGACAAGCTCAGGCTCGTGCAACTCATGCAGAGCCAGGGAACGGTCGTAGCGATGACCGGCGATGCCGTCAACGACGCCGCCGCGCTCAAGCAGGCAGACATCGGTGTTGCGATGGGGAGCGGAAGCGAGGTCACCAAACAGGCCGCGAAGATGATCCTCACCGACGACAACTTCGGCACTCTCGTACATGCCGTCGAACTGGGACGGAGCATCTACCAGAAGATCTCCCTCTACGTGCGGTACCAGATGTCCCAGTTGCTGTCGCTGGTGCTCCTGTTCCTTGCCGCGAGCATCTTCAATATCGCGTCCGGTGTGGCGCTCACGCCGATCATGGTGCTGTGGATCAATTTCCTGATCGCCGGAGCTCCGGTGATCGTGATCATGGTTGGGCGAGTCGATCCGGATCTGATGAGCCGGTCACCACGTGATCCCAAGAAGGTGCTCGCCAACCGGTCGGAGATGGTTCGCTGGGCGACCTATGGAAGCGCCCTCTTCCTGATGACGCTCACCCCGTTACTCCTGGGCCCCGATACACCGAGTGCCACAGAGGCGACCGCTGCGATGACGATGGCGTTCGTGGTCATGTCGATCGGCACGCTGCTGAGTGGTCTCTCGATTCGCCGGGACCCGGGGTCTGGACTCACTGCTCCGATACTGAAAACGCTTGGCATCCTCGCCGTCCCCGCGGCGTTGACGTTGATCGCAACCGAGTGGAGCCTCTTGCAGCGATTCCTGATGACCCAATCGCTCACCGGCTACGAGTGGCTCATCTCGATCGGTCTTGCCACCGTCGTTCTGATCGTGATCGAGACAGAGAAGGCCATTCGGCGCCGCGGTACATCGGGTTCCAATCCCGTGGAGTCGGCGGTGGCGCCACAGCGAGCGCTCGTCGACGGCTGACCCCAGGCGTCTGGCGTTGATACGGACGGTATCCGGTGGTCCGTATCAACGCCAGACTCATTGGTCGTCGGTCGGGTCGCCTGCCGCACGTGCGACCGTGGCTTTCGGATTCTCGATGTCGTAGACGACCTCGTAGCTCCTCGCGAAGTTAGAGGTGAGGGAGATGATCAAGGCGGCGGCGGGGAGGGCCACGAACGCCCCCATCGGCCCGGCGATCGCTCCACCGGCGAGCGCCGCCCCGAACGCGACCGCGCCGTTGAGGGTCATCGTTTTCGAACTGATCTTCGGACTCAGCCAGTAGTTCTCGACCTGCTGGTAGAGAAGGACGTAGGCCAGGACGATCAACCCGGCGGTGAAGCCTTGGATCGCGAGGGTCAACAAGACCGGGACGGCTCCACCGATGTAGGTCCCGATCGCTGGGATGAAGACCGACACGAACGCGCCGAACACTGCGAGCGGAATAGCGAATCCGACGGGCATTCCGACCAGAACCATCGTGAAGAAGAAGCCCGTGCCGTTGATGAGCATCAGCAGCATCCTCGAGTAGAAATAGCCGCCCGTCTGTCGAATAGCCTCGTCCCACGTCCATCCGACACGCCGCTGGCTCGCCGGACTCATGTGGGACAAGATCGTTCGTTGGAAGCGGGGTGCGTCGGCGGTGAAATAGAAGGTGAACATGGCGATCGTTGCCAGGTTGAAGATGAGTCCGATCCCGGAGGTCGCGATTCCGATCAGATTCCCGAAGGCTCCTTTCGCCCAATTGAGAAGGGCGTCTTCCGTCTCTTGAGCGATTTCTTCACCGGTACCCGGCGTCCAGATCTCGACATTGAACGTGTCCTCGATCCAGACACTCGTGTCGGTGAGCCAGGGGCCGCCCTTTTCTCCGATGCCGCTGGCGAGCTGGGCGACGGCGGGGATGAGGACGATGATCATGAGTGCGCTCGCAACGAATCCGGCGAGATAGATCACCCCGACGGCTGCTCCCCGTTTCCACTCGTACCGATCGACGAGCCAGATGACCGCCGGCTGGAGCGCCAGGCTGAAGAAGAAGGAGATGGCGAGCATCGACAACAGGGTGGCCATCTCGCCGGCGGCCCAGAGGGCCAGGAGCGTGATGAGAATCGCAGCGATGGCTTTCCAGATCGTCTGCCAGCCGATCGCGATGTGAATCTTCGGCGGGGGGTCGCCAAACGCCTTCTCATCTACGGGTTCTAGGTCGGCGTTGTCCATCGTGTTCTCCCTCAGCCGTCAGCGTCTTGCAGTGGTGTTGTTGCTATGACCACCATTGTGCCCATCGGGTTTCCACCGACGGGTATTTCTGCCGGTGCGGATGCGGTACCGTCACGGGCGGGGACCGAAGAACAGCGGAAGAAGGAACGAGCATGTCGGAACCGATCGGATTCATCGGACTCGGGATCATGGGCACCGGCATGGCGTCCAACCTGATCGAGAAGGGTCACGACGTGGTCGTGTGGAATCGCACCGCCTCGCGAATGGAACCACTCGTGGAGGCCGGAGCGACCGGAGCGGCATCACCGGCTGAGGTTGGGCGCCTCTGTCCGATCGTGATGGTCTGCGTATCGGATACGCCGGA
>JAUXCV010000103.1 GCA_030618675.1 Acidimicrobiia bacterium
TGTCCATCGTGTCGATGAACCGGCTCACTTCGTTGACGACCGTTTGGACCGAGTCGGCGACGTCGGCGGTGAGGGTCTCCCCGAACTCGTCGGCGACGGCCATCTCCACGCCCCAGATCGCCACCTCATCCGGCATCCCCCATCCCATGGTGCGACCGAGAGCCATAACGGTCGGGTAGTTGATGTCGTGGAAAGAGTTGAGGCGAACCGACCCGGCCAGGTCATCCTCGCTGAGTCGGACCACGGTCCCGGGCCGATGTGCTCCGGTAGCGAGCCCATCGATGAGAATCGCGCGCCTCCGACCGCGCAGGACGTCGAGCAGGGCGAATCCGGCCCAAGGCAGGGCAACGATCTCGATGTCATCACGATCCTGGAAGGCTGCTTCGAGAGTTCGTGCGGCGTGGATACCAACGCCGTCGTCGGAGGCGATCTCGTTGCCCAGGCCGACGATGACGACCGGTGACGCCGGGGAGGCGTCATCTCCCGAAGTGCCGGCAACTCGGAGGCTCCATGCACGAGATCCCGGTGCCGGCGGATTGCGGCTCGGTGTCATGGTCGGTCCTCACGACCGAGTCTGCCTCAATCGCGACCCGTCGTGATCGGGTCTTTGGTCACATTCTGTCTAATGACCCTAGGTCGGTCCGGTTCGACCGTTCCGGCGTCGACGTGTGTGCCGGAGCGTCTTTCTCCATATAGGTACAAAGGACCCTATGCCGGCTCGGTCCTTGTGGACCAGGCTAGGTAACGAGGCGGAGGACTCCACATGAGCGCAATCGACCAACCGTTCACCGTTGGGCGGTCTCCCTATTTCGTCGACGCTCGTCGGACCCCTTGCACGATCGCCCGGAGAGCGGCGCACCACGAACTACACGGAGGTTGCTCGTGACAGATCTTGATCAACTGTTCAGAAGCCATCCCTTCATCTCAACACTGAGCGATGAGCACATCACCACGCTTGAGAGCTGTGGAGCCGCGTTCGTCTCATTCGAGCCGGACGAGAAGATCGTTCGCGAGGGTAGGCCCGCCGATGCATGCTTCTTCGTCGACGCCGGTGACGTAGCACTCGAGTTGTACGTCGGGGGAGCCGAGTCGCGCACCGTCCTGACCGTTCACGCCGGTGAGATCGTCGGCTGGTCGTGGCTCGTCCCACCGTATCGAGGAGCCTTCGATGCCATCGCGTTGACTCCTGTCACTGCCTTGAGAGTCGACGCGGCTCTCCTCAGAGATGCGATGGAGACGGACAAGCCGTTCGGCTACGAGATGATGAAGCGGTTCTGCGACGTGATCGTCACACGGATCGGAGCGTCGCGCTTTCAACTCGCCGACGTCTACAGGGTCGTGGAGATCGATCCGCGGACCCACGCGATGCCGGCGAGGGCTGAACACAGTTTCGGCAGATAGCGGGATCGCCGGCGACGGATCGGGCGCCCCTCATCGCGCCGAGGTCAGATTGTCGTTCACGCATGAAGGCAACCGTTGGGAGTCCGATGGGTATTCGGATTCAACGGCTGCGACCGGTGCCGTGTCGTCGTTGATCTCCCGCGCCGGGCGAACCGGCGCGGGTGATCAACGCGTACGCTCACGCGTGGTCGGTCAGGTGGGCGTTGTGTAGGAAGCCGTGAACGCTGAACGGTTTCGACGACTCGTCGAGGCTCGGCGGATACACAAGGGCCGTAGCTACGGCGCCCACAGCGCATGCACCCGCGCAGATCGCGAACGCCAACGGGAAGTTCCCCATGTCGCCCAGCGCACCGCCAAGGATCGGGAAGATGATCCCACCGGCTCCATACGCCAGGAACACCCACGGGTAGTTCTGACCCACCGCAGTATCTCCGAACTCGTCGGCGGTGAGGGCAGGGAACAGGGCGAAGTTGCCGCCGAAGTTGAAGCCGATCAGGGCTGCAGCAAGGTACAGCGTGTACTCACCGCCGGCCATCGGGATGAACGCAAGCAGGAACACAGCCTGGCTGGCCGTCATGATCACGACCGATCGCTTGCGGCCGAGCTTGTCGCTCATCGTGCCCCACGCGATCCGTCCGACGCCGTTGGCGAGGCTGAAGAACACCGCCATCGCGGTTCCGGCGATCGCGTCCGCCTGAACGTCCCCGACACCCGCCTCCATGAGAGCCTCCACCGGGTAGAGCTTCATGAGTCCAATGGCCATCAACCCGGCCCCGGCACTCACCGCGAAGGTCAGCGAAATGAGGTGGAACTGGGGCGAACGCAGCATCTCGCGGGGCGTGAAGTTCGTGCTCCCGGCGCCCGCCGCCACGGGAGGGGTGAACCCTTCCGGAAGCCAGCCCTCGGGCGGCATGACCATCCATATGGATCCGATGAGAACGAACACGGTGAACGCGATCCCGTAGATCAGGAAGGTGGTTCCAAGGCTGGTGTTCTCGATCAAGTTGCCCCAGGATCCGGCGATCTTGACCCACCCCATCGCCCCGAATCCGAACCCTGCAACGGCGAGTCCGGTGATCATTCCCTTATGGTCTGGGAACCAGCGCATGCCGACGGCGATCGGCACGACGTAGGCGAGACCGATGCCGGCGCCACCGATCAGCCCGACGCCGAACAGGACGATCCAGAAGTTCGTTCCTCCGCCGAGCGATGCGATTGCGTAGCCGAGGCCGAGTGTGATGCCACCGGCCATCGCGAGTGCCCGGGGGCCGAATTTCGCGAGATTGCGGCCGGCGAACACCATGACCAGTGCGAATGTCGCAAGCCCGACCGCGAAGACGATCTGCGTCTGGGTGTTCGACCACCCGGAATCCTTCAGCCCGGGCGTGAACACCGACCACGCGTAGATAGCGCCGAGGCAGAGCTGGATCAGCACCGCACCAAGCACCACGAATCCTCGGGGAGCTACTCGTTCCGACATACCTGGCTTCCTCCTGTTAGTGCGATGCGCCCTCCGAAACCGGGGTATCTCCCATCGAGTCGGGTGAATACGCGCGTCGCCATAGCGTTCATCACTCGGTCGAGTGTCCCGCACCCAACCGGGCACCGCTAGGGAGTTTCGGCCCTTCGATGCCTGCCAATCGGCCCTTACGGTCGGTGCGCCGCTTCATCGGGGCAGTTCCCTATGGACAAACGACAGCAACGGACGGACGATGTAGACATGAAGATGGATCGGCACAGCCGCATCGTTCTCATGGTGATCGGGGGAGTCGCCGTCGTCCTGATCGCAGTCGCCATCGTGGTGGCCGTCCAGCCACCACAGGAGTTCGATTCGGGAACACCGGAAGGAACCGTCCAGGCGTACTTCCGGGCGATCCTCGACGGGGACGAGGACCTTGCGCTCTCCTACATCGACGAGGAACTCCTGGTCGGCTGCTCGAGATTCGAACTCGGCTACGTCACGCCGGACAGCGCCCGTGTCGTGATCGCCAAGACCGAGATCGACGGCGACGAAGCGAGAGTCGACGTCGTGATCACCGAGACTTGGGGAGAGGGCCCGTTCGGCGGCGGCTCCAACACGTTCGACGAAACGCTCGTCATGACTCGAAGTGATGGTGTCTGGCTGATCTCCCGCGTTCCCTGGCCTGTTGATCTGATCTGTTGAAAAGAGAGGTGAATCATGGAAGCTGCGTTCGGGATCCTCATGATGTTCGTCCAGTTGGCGGTCTTCATCGGAATCATCGTGTTCGTTGTGAAAGTCGTCACCAAGAAGGGTTCATCGTCGGCCGAGGGATCCGGCATCTCGATCCGGCGCTTCTTCCAGTACTCGATCATGCTGGTCATGCTGGTCATTGCAGCGTTCGGCGTGATCGGGATCGTCGACGCCATCGCATCGGCCGCGACAAGCGTGACCCAGGACACAACTGCGATCGCTCGTTCGATCGCGTTCGTCGTGGTTGGGTTCCCCGTCTTCGGAGGGCTTGCTCTCTACACACGCCGGCTCTTGAAGACGACACCGACAGAGAGCCGTTCGCTCGGTTGGCTCGGATACCTCACCGTGGCGCTCGTCGGATCACTCGTCTTCGTGATGTCGTTCGCAGTCGGTTTTCTCGGCGGTCTGCTCACCGGTGGGGAATTCGAGATCACCACGCTCGTCTCGATCCTCGTGTGGGGCGGCGTGTGGTTCGCTCACTGGTGGATCGCCGGTCAGACCGCTGCTGGGGATCGGATGCAATTCCATCTCCTCGCCGGCTCGGCAGCCGGGCTGGTGACCCTCGCCATCGGCGCCGGCGTGGCAATCGCCGCGGTGCTCGGCGAGATCTACGACGCCGTCGCCGCCGTGACTGCCGTGGACTCGGACGCCGAACTCATCGCTCGTGGTGCCGTGCTCTTCGTTGTCGGCGCGATCGTCTGGTTGTTCTACTGGATCGGGCACGCCCGCAGCAGCGACCGGTCGATGCTGTGGCTCACCTACGTGCTGCTCGTCGGCGTGCTCGGAGGCGTCATCACCGCCGTTGTCGGAGCAGGAACGCTCCTGTTCGGTGTTCTGGATTGGCTCATCGGTGACGTGGGATCGACCTCAGCCGGCGTCCATTTCGCGTTCATCCCCGGTGCCCTGGCGGCGTTGGTCGTCGGCACAGGTTCTTGGGGCTATCACCGTTTCGTGCTCGGCAGCCGCACAGGCGAAGACCGCACCGAGGTCGACCGCGTGTACGACTACCTCCTCTCCGGCGCAGGTCTGGTCGTCGCCGCGGGCGGTCTCGGCACCCTCATCGCGGTCGGATTCGATGCTCTCGGAAGCCAGCCCATTGCCTCGTCGGGTGGCAGCGTCAGCGCCATTGCCATCACGCTGCTCGTCGTCGGTGTGCCGCTGTGGTGGAGACACTGGTCGTCGATCCGCCGCTTCCGAACGACTCAGCCGCAGGAAGAGGTTTCATCCATCACCCGACGTGTCTATCTGTTCGTGCTGTTCGGCGCCACGGGCCTCGTCGCTGTGATCTCCCTCCTGATCCTCGTCTTCATCGTTGTCGAAGATCTCCTGGAAGGGGACCTGGGCAGTGCCACGATCAACTCGATCGCGGTGCCCCTGTCGCTGATCATCACCGCCGGCGCCGTCGCCTGGTATCACTTCGCCGTGTTCCGCGAGGATCGGGCGATCGCTCCTCGTGAGGAACTCCCGACGCTGCGAGAGGTCGTCATCATCGGAAGCGGCGAGAGCATCGATGCGATCACCAGTAGGACGAGCGCCCATGTGAAAGCGTTGCGCGTGGTGGGCGAGGCCACTGAGGCGGAGACGATCGACGACGTTCTCTCCACTCTGGACAACGAGACGCACGATCGGGTCGTGGTTCTTGCCGAGGACGGGCGGTACCGGGTGTTGCCCCTGGACGACTGAGACGCCGCCCGATCCGGCGAGCGGCGTCGGGGGCGACGGAACACGGGTTCACGTCTTCGGTGGTCGTCACTCGCGTCGTCAAGAAGACATCGGACTGAACCGAACGCTCTACGGCGTTGCCTCCTCGTCGCTCTCAACGAGTTCGCACAGCATCCGGGCGCTCTCGGGGTGACGTTCATTCCACAGTTGCATCAGTTCGGTATCCCGCTGCACGAACCACTCGTCCGAGACATGCTCACCGACCACTGGGGGTTCGCCGTACTGTGCCGTCGTCGCCGCGTCTGCGTCGTCACGGAGCGCTACAAACTCGTCGACGTGGATTCCGTAGACCTTGCTGAAGGCTGCATCGAACGCTGCCTCGACCTCGTCGTCGGATGATCCTTCGGGGGCGATCGCCTCGTCGGGAAGCCAGAGCACCACGGCGGGGAGCAGGCTCCCGCTTCCGCCGATCGATCCATGGGCGTCGGCGGCTTCCGTGCATTCGGCGAGAGCGTCGTCCGACATGGGATCCGCGGAACTGCACGAAGCGACAACGAACACCACTGCAAGAGCGAGAAGGATCGGAACTCGGGCGCGGCTCACATCCCGATCCTACGTCGGTATCCGTGAACGCACAGAGGCGATCGCCCGCGCGGTCCGAGCAGGATGAGGAGCCAAGACCGGTTGCCCGGTCGACGAACCACGACTCCGCCGATCGACGACTCGGTTCACCCGGTCGGCCACACCTCGGTGATCGGCGGCCGGGACGCTCCTACCTTGGTGAGATAGGCGTTGA
>JAUXCV010000165.1 GCA_030618675.1 Acidimicrobiia bacterium
CTGCTCGCTGATCCTGAGAGCCGCGCTTCGCTCTCGCTCGCACAGATCGGCTCGATGCTTCGACTCCGGCGATCGACCAAGGCGTTCCACCCGAGTTCCCGGCAAGCGATCCTGAGGACCCCTCCATCGGTCCTCGGCATCGAGCGACGTAGTGACTCGGGAGAAACCGCCCGTGTCTACGTGAACGTTTCGGGAGAGTCGGTTGACGTCTCCCACCGCTTCCCGGCAGCGCCGGTGGGCTACCGTTGTGAAGCGACGTCAGACGGCCTTCACCTCGATCCATGGGGATTCGCCTGGCTCATCGATCCCAAAGAGACACGCGACTCACGGTGAACCTATGAACCCACCACTCGACCCGGACTCCGCCGTCCCCCTGTACCACCAACTCAAGCAACAGATCATGGACGAGATCACGGCGGGGATCTACCGACCGGGGGATCGACTCCCGACCGAGCATGAACTCTGCGAGCAACATGGCATCAGCCGCACTCCTGTTCGTAGGGCACTGACCGAGTTGGCCGACGAGGGTGTGGTCGTACGGATCAGGAAACGCGGAACCTTCGTGAACCGCGATTGGCGGCCCACCGATCTCGGCCGCCACCCGCTCAGGATCGTCGTCTCCGACCCCATCCGTGGAGCACGGATCTCCAACGTCCTCCCGCAAGGAGCAACGGTCACGGTCGTTGACTACACCGATCTCCCATCGTGTCTGATGAAGGCCGTCGCCGAAGGAACCGCGCCCGACATCGCCCTGATCGACGAAGTGTGGATCGCCGAACTCGCCAGCTCCTATGTGATCCATGCCCTCGATCAATTGGACCCAGCGTGGTCGGAGTCCGATTACCAGACCGATTTCGATCCGGCCTTCGTCGACGGGGTGCGCTTCGATGAGCATGTGTACGCCATACCCGAAGAGATCAACGTCGCCGGGATCTGGTACAACCGCGACCTCCTCTCCCGTATCGGGGCGGAGTTGCCGTCGAGTTGGGACGAGCTGAGAAGTTTGGCGGTGAGGTTGCAGGACCTGCTGCCGATGGGAGCGCATGCGATCGCCATGCCGGGAGGCACGGCCGCTGCCGAGACGACGACCTACTGTCTCACGGCCCTACTCGCGTCCAACGGTGTCCGTGTCATGGACGGAGACGTCACCCTGGACAACGCGGAAGCGGTCGAATCGCTCCGTCTGCTGCGCCATTTCATCGAAGACGGAACGATGAGTGGAGATGTCGTGGAATTCGACTGGCTCACCGCACCGAGGCTCGTCGGCTCGGGGGGAGCAGCCATCGGAATCGGTGGCAGCTACGAGGCGGAGGCCATCGCCGAAGCAGCCGGACTCACGCTCGACACCGCGTGGGACCACTTCGTCTTCGCCCCGTTCCCGGCCGGCCCACACGGTACTCGTGCCACGGCCGCGGGAGCGATGGCGTACGCGGTGCTCCGACAGTCCCAAGACCCCCTCGCGGCCATGCGCCTCCTCGTCGACCTGACCGGCTCCGAACAGCTCGCGCAACGCACGAGCGGGCGACCGATGATTCCGGCGCGGCGTTCATCAGTGGACCTGGTTCGGGAAGAGCAACCGTTCGTGTTCGAAACGGCAAAGCTGTTCTCGACGGCCGTTAGCCGCCCGCAGATCGTGGGCTATCCGCTCGTGTCGATCCAGTTGCAACACATGGTCGAAGCGGTCATCACCGGAAGCCTCCGACCCGCAGCAGCCGTCGAGCGGGCCGCCGACATCATCGGTGCGATCACCGGGCGGTCCGTCGTCCACTGAATCATTGGACCCCATTCACCGCGATGACATCTCGATACCAGAAGGCGCTGTCCTTCAGGATGCGCTCCTGAGTCTCGAAGTCGATCCAGATCAAGCCAAAGCGTTGCCGATAGCCGCGCGCCCATTCGAAGTTGTCCATGAGAGACCAGACGAAGTATCCGTGAAGGGGAACACCGGCCGCGATCGCGCCAGAGGCCGCGGCGAGATGGCTCTTGAGGAAATCGATGCGGCGTCGGTCGTGCACCTTCCCGTCCTGATCAGGCCCGTCGCCGTAGCTGCATCCGTTCTCCGTGACGAGGATGCTCCGGGGTCGATACTCATCAGCCAGGTGAACGAGAAGGTCGGTCAGTCCGGATGGGTAGACCTCCCAACCCATTTCCGTGATCGCGGCATCCGGCGAGATAGCCACCTCCGGGGAGACCTCATTCGAGGCGCGTCGAACGATCGTCCGTTCGTAGTAGTTCACTCCCAGGAAGTCCGTGGGACCGGCGATGACGTCGTGATCATCTGACGATTCCAGGTAGGCGCGATCAACGATCTCACCGTCGCTTTCCAGGTCGGCGAGCACGTCAACGGGATAGCCGCGTCCGTGGAGCGGATCCAGGTACCAGCGGTTCACATCCCCATCGAACCGCCGCGCCGCATCGATGTCCCCAGGGTCTCCCGATGCCGCGACGACCGGTGTCAGATTGAGAGCGATGCCGACACGCCCGCGAGGAGAAACGTCGCGAATGGCCCGGATCGCGAGCCCGTGTCCGAGCAGCAGATGATGAGAGGCGAGAACGGCTTCGACCGGGTCGTGGTGCCCGGGAGCCTTGTCGCCGAGCAGGTAGCCGCGCTTGGCGGCGACCCACGGCTCATTGACCGTGATCCAGTTGGTGACCCGATCCCCGAGTCGCTCCGCCACAACCCGGGCGTAGTCGGCGAAGGCAGCTGCTGTGTGCCGCTCGGGCCAGCCGCCTCGATCCTGGAGAGCTTGGGGCAGATCCCAGTGGTAGAGCGTGACGAACGGCTCGATATCGTGCTCCAACAATCGATCAACGAGGCGGTCGTAGAAATCGAGGCCTCGATGATTGATGGCTCCGATGCCGTTCGGCAACACCCTTGGCCACGACACCGAGAACCGATAGGCATCGAGACCGATCTCGACCATGAGATCGACGTCGTCGTCCCAACGACGGTAGTGATCGCAAGCGATATCGCCGGACGATCCATCCTCGATGGTTCCGGGGACACGCGTGAAGGTGTCCCAGATAGATGGACCCTTCCCATCCGCGACCGGGGAACCCTCGACCTGATAGGCGGACGTGGCCGCGCCCCAGATGAACCCCTCCGGGAAACAGTGCGTCGGATCTGTCACGGGCCAAGGCTACCGGCCCGGGAGTAGCCGAGTAGCCGAGTAGCCGAGTGTGTCGTTCCTCCTCAGCTACTCGGCTACTCAAGCGAGCGCAGCGAGCGCTACTCAGCTACTCATAGCTTCCATCATCGCTGTGCCCATGTCGGTTGGGGTTGGCGCCATCATGACTCCGGCCGCCTCGAGCGCCTCGATCTTCGCTGCGGCGGTGCCCTTGCCTCCGGAGATGATCGCTCCGGCGTGGCCCATGCGCTTTCCGGCCGGCGCCGTCGTTCCTGCGATGAACGAAGCAACCGGTTTCGTCATGTTCGCTGTGATCCATGCCGCCGCCTCTTCTTCGGCGGTTCCGCCGATCTCGCCGATCATCAGCACACCCTCGGTGGCCGGATCGTCGTTGAAGGCCGTGAGAGCGTCGACGAAGTTCGTTCCGTTCACCGGGTCACCGCCGATGCCGATCGCGGTGGTCTGCCCGAGACCGTTCAACGTGAGCTGGTGAACCGCCTCATACGTAAGTGTGCCGGAGCGACTCACGACGCCGATGCGGCCCGGCGTGTGGATATAGCCGGGCATGATGCCGATCTTGCATTCCTTCGGCGTGATGACTCCGGGGCAGTTCGGTCCGACGAGGCGGACGTCCTTGTCCTCGAGGTAGCGCTTCGCCTTCACCATGTCGGCGACCGGGATCCCTTCGGTGACACACACGATGAGGGGAACGCCTGCGTCCGCGGCCTCCATGATCGCGTCTGCTGCGAAGGGTGGCGGGACGTATACGACCGATGCGTTCGCTCCGGTCTCTGCAACGGCTTCAGCAACGGTGCGGAATATCGGTATCTCAACCCGATAGGTGTCGGCACGATCCGGTACTCCGGAATGATCCGTCTCACCCTCGAAGATCTCGGTCTGACCGGCACGGCTTGGGTGAACCGCCGCAACCATGTCCGTCCCGTAGGCGATGGCCTTGTCCGTGTGGAATCGGCCGGTCTTTCCCATGCCCTGTACGAGGACTTTCGTGTCCTTCCCGATCAACACACTCATTTCGTCAACTCCAGGATCTTCTGCGCTCCGTCTTTCATGTCCCCTGCGCTCACGAGGTCGAGTCCGGACTCGTCGAGTAACTGCTTGCCGAGTTCGACGTTCGTCCCCTCGAGCCGAACAACGAGTGGAACGGAGAGACCAACCTCCTCGACGGCGGCGATCACGCCCTCCGCGATGATGTCACAGCGCATGATGCCGCCGAAGATGTTCACGAAGATGCCCTTCACGTTCGGGTCCTTCGTGATGATCTTGAAGGCAGCAGCGATCTGCTCCTTCTCAGCGCCCCCTCCGACATCGAGGAAGTTCGCCGGCTCTCCCCCAACGGTCTGGATGATGTCCATGGTCGCCATAGCGAGGCCCGCTCCGTTCACCATGCACCCGATCTCGCCGTCGAGCTTGATGAACGAGAGGTCGAACTCCTTCGCCTCGAGTTCTGCGGC
>JAUXCV010000467.1 GCA_030618675.1 Acidimicrobiia bacterium
GAAAAAAGACGATAACATATCATGGATATCAATCATTTTTTGTCCAACCCGTCAAATTTATCTAAAAAGAAAGAAAAAACCTGACCTTTTACAAGATAATGCTTATAATAATTAGTACCAAAATTTTACTTTAACGAAGTGCGGGTTCCATCTTCGGCCAGAAACCACACGCGCTAGGCTTCGCGTCATGAGCGAACAGAATATCGACGACACCGCGACGAGCGACTCGATCGCAACGCTTCAAGCCGAGAACGAGGCACTGCGATCTCAACTCGAGGCAAGCACGCCCACCAAGTCCGGGTCCGGTATCCGGCGGTTCTTCGCGTGGGTCCTCGCCATCCTCGCCATCGTTCTCATCTCTCTCGCCGTCAACGTCGGCTGGGCCAAGACGACGCTGCTCGACACGGACGCGTTCGTTGCAACACTGGCCCCGTTGGCTGAGCACGAAGCCGTCGCGGAGGCCCTCTCCCTTCAGATCGGTGAGGCGGTCATCGTGGCCACTGGACTCGAGGCCTCCATCGCCGAAGCGCTGCCCGAGGAGTTGGTGTTCATCGCCGGTCCCGTCGCCAGCGCCACCGGGAGCCTCGTTGCCACGGTCGCCAATGAGCTCATCCTGACCGACGCGTTCGCAACCGTCTGGAGCACAGCGTTGCGAGCCGCCCACTCCTCTGTCTCTGTGCTCCTCACCGGCAGTGGAGCGGTCGTCGCTGAGGAAGGGACCGTCGCGATCGATATCGACACGATCGCTGAGCCGATCATCGTCGCCGTGGCCGACAAGGGTCTCGACATCCGGGCCCTCGTCGGTGAGGACTTCACGCTCGGGCAGATCGTGCTGGTTGAGTCCGACGCTCTCGGATCGGCGCACCAGGCCGTCAAACTCCTCGACACCCTCGGCTGGCTCACCGTCCTTCTCGCGATCGTCGCCATCGCGGCGGCGTTGCTGGTCGGGCCCGATCGGCGCAGACAGGTCGCCATCCTCGGTTTCGGCACGGCGATCGCAGGGGTGATCAACCTGGTCTCGTTGCGTTTCGGCCGCGGCCTCACGGTCGGAGCGATCGGAGACGAAGTCAATCGATCCGCGGGACTCGCCGTGTGGAACGCAGTGGTGCGGAACCTGACGAGCACCATCTGGGCTCTTGTCTTCCTTGCCTTCGTGATAGGCCTCGCAGCGTGGTTCTTCGGTCCCGGCCCTCGAGCGAGCCGTCTGCGGACTGCCGCCGGAGACGGAGTCGACCGGTGGCGGGGTCAGACCCAGGAACCCCCGACCGGCCTCTCTCTCTTCTTCTACACGTGGCGGCGTCCGCTGGAATGGGGGATCCTCGGTGTCGGCCTGCTCGTGCTGCTGATCATGCCCTCGGTCTCGTTCGCGATCGCCGTTCTCGTTGTTCTCGTCGGCGCCTTCCTGGCTGCGGCGGTCGAGTTGATCGCCGGACCGCAGGCCGTCACGGCCGCCGACGCATCAGACCGGGAGCCAGAGAGCGTCGACGCCGACTGACCGAACCGCTCAGGCCGCATACCCAGGGTTCACAACGCTCTATATGGTGCCGACAGCCCACAGAACGGTTGACGACACATACCCAGGGTTCACAACGCCCTATATGGTGCCGACAGCCCACAGAATGGGGCGGCGAACCGGGAACTCGATCAGGTGAGGTTCGAACTCGACCGCTCGACACCGAGTAACTGGCCGCGGAATTGGCCGGCGTTGCGGACGAAGAGGACGGTCCGCAGCCCGGACATCAGCTGAAGCAACCGCTC
>JAUXCV010000158.1 GCA_030618675.1 Acidimicrobiia bacterium
CGGCGTCCTCGAGCGCGAGTTCCGTTCCCAGGTAGTGCTGTGCGGCGAGTACCTCGGTCGGCGCCATCACCGCTCCTTGATGGTCGCTCTCGACAGATGTCAGGAGCGAGAGGATCACCACGACGGTCTTCCCCGAGCCAACCTCGCCTTGCAGAAGTCGGTGCATTGGTTTGGGACTCTTCATGTCGCCGAGGATCTCACCGATCGCGCTGTCTTGATCGGCCGTCAACCGGAACGGCAGTTCGTCATTGAATCGGCCATACAGATCGCCCTTCACCGAATTGGACACGCCCTTCTGCGATTCGAAGTCGTCATACGCCCGTGTCTTGAGGGCCATCTGGATCCGGAGGAACTCGTCGAAGATGAGACGTTTGCGGGCGGGACCGACATCATCGAGGTCTTCCGGAAAGTGAATGCTGGCGAACGCCTCGTCACGTCCCACGAGGCCCAACCGACCGAGGATGTCGGCGGGCACGATCTCGGTGATCGGTCGTGAGCGACGTAGGGCGTTGCCCATCGACCTCAGGAACTCCCGGGGTTTCATGCCGCCGGCCTTCCCGTAGATCGGCAGCACCCGGCCGGTCACGAGCGCATTCTCACCGTCGAGTCGGTCGAGATCGGGCGATTTCATCTGGAGGCTTCCCCTGTACGTCTCGACCTTCCCCGACAACGCCACCTCGTCGCCCACGGCGATCCTCAGATACGGGTTGAACCAGACGGCCCGGAGGGCGCTCGTCCCGTCGCTGATCGTTGCCTCGATCATCGTGCGGTTCTTCGAGATCCGTCGCTTCGAGGCTCGGCTGACGACACCGCCGACTGTTACCTCCTCACCGATCGGCACCGAGGACAGATCGAAGAGCTGCGAGCGGTCCAGGTACCGGCGTGGAACGTGGAAGAGCAATTGACCGACCGATGCGATGCCCTCATCGGTGAACCGCTTCGCTCTGCCGGAGCCGACGTTCTTCACCAGGTCGATCGGCACCTCGAGAAGGTACGCTATCGAGCGTCCCGGACGCGGGTCGTTGCTGCCGTTCACGAGGCCATGATGGCGCTTCGGGAACCCAAGTTCGATGTATGCGGGAGACTGCTAGCCTCCAAGGTCACCTCAGGAGGTCCCCCCACATGTCATATCGGTGTGAAATCTGCGACAAGGAACCGTGGTTCGGTAAGCAAGTCAGCTTCTCCCACAAACGTTCCAGTCGCCGGTGGCTCCCCAACATTCAGCGCGTTCGCGTTCGCGATGGCAGCAACTCCAAGCGCATTCGCGTCTGCACGTCCTGTATCAAAGCCGGCAAGGTCGAGAAGGTTTAGCACCGTGCAGGGTTTCGTCAAGGTCTACGACCCGACATCGGGGGTTGGTGTGATCATGCGGGACGATGACCGCTCCGAGGTCTACCTCCGTCCCGGCTCCCTCGACGGTTCCATGTTCCGCATGCTCCGTCAAGGCCAGCGGGTGATCTTCGAAACCGATGAGGAAGACGACCGCCTCTACGCCCGCGATCTTCGATTCGGCGCAGACGGATACTGAGGGCCGCCTTCGGCGGCGTACTCCGTATTCCGTAGTCCGTAGTCCGTAGTCCGTATCCCGTATCCCGACAGAACTCTGCCTGATCTACTGATCTACTGATCTACTGCCCCCTGTTCCCGGCTTCGTCTCAAGTCGGTACACTGGTTCTACGAGATGAGGAGGAACCCATGGTTCGAGCGTACATTCTGATCCAGACCGATACCGGACGCGCCGCCGACGTAGCCACCGGTATCCGCGGCCTCCCGGGAGTGATCTCCACCGAGGCCGTGACCGGCCCCTACGACGTCGTGGTGTTCGTCGAGGCCGCCGACGTCGATGCGTTGGGCCAACTAGTCGTCACATCGGTTCAAACGGTTGAGGGCATCGTTCGCACGCTCACCTGCCCGGTCATCAAGATCTGAGGCCGCCTCCGGCGGCGTAGTTCGTAACCCGTAGTCCGTACTCCGTACGCTGCCGATGACTTGCGATTGGCTATGGCCCGTCCAGGGCGAGTTCTACTAACTCGTTGCAGAGTTCGGCGTAGGTCATCCCTGTTCCCATCCACATCTTCGGGAACCCGGAGATCGAGGTGAAGCCCGGCATCGTGTTCACTTCGTTGATGAGGAAGCCGCGTCCTCTCTCCTCGAAGAAGAAGTCCACACGGGCAAGGCCGCGACCCTCAATGGCCGCAAACGCCCGTGCCGCCAGAGCACGAACTTCAGCGACGCTCTGTTCAGGCAGCCTCGCCGGGACCTCGAAATCGCTTGAGGCATCCTCGTACTTGGAGTCGTAGTCGTACCACTCGCCTGCCGAGTGGACCTCTCCCGGCAGGGCTGTTCGAGGTCCGCCAAGAACAGCGACTTCGATCTCACGGCCCGAGATGAATTCCTCGACCACGACCTTCTCCCCGTAGCGGAGAGCCTCATCGATAGCCTCTTGTACAGCCGTCACCCCTTCGGCTTTGCTGATGCCGACCGAAGAACCGAGTTCGGCCGGCTTCACGAACACGGGTGAACCGAGATACTTCAGAAGAGATACGACGGTGCCGGTTGGGTCTTGGCGGTATTCGGATCCCCTCACGACCCTCCATCGCGAGGTTGGGATGCCTGCCGTCTCGAAGATCTGCTTGGCGATGTCCTTGTCCATGGCGAGCGCCGAAGGGAGCACTCCACAGCCGACGTACGGCTTCCCTGCGATCTCGAAGACACCTTGCATGGTGCCGTCCTCTCCGTACGGGCCGTGCAGGACCGGGAACACGACGTCGTAGCCAAGGTCGTCGTCCCCGACGAGGAGACGGCCGTCGGGCAGGCGGAGAGCTGCCGGTCGGCCTTCGGCTCGGAACGGACGATGTGCCGAATCGACGATCCACCACTCGCCGTCTCGATCTATTCCAACCGGGATGACGTGGTGACCGGCTTCACCGAGGGCGTCGTAGATAGAAACGGCCGAAGTGCACGACACTTCGTGCTCGGCCGAACGACCTCCGAACAGCAGTAGGACACGGGACATGCGGGCAGATTACCGACGGCGTTGCCGCTTGGCTGGCAATGTGGGTGTCAAGACTCGGCGGTCGGGCGATCCAGCGCCACGGCGTGGAACCCACCGTCGACGTGAACGATCTCTCCGGTTGTCGACATCGCCCAGTCCGAAAGCAGCACACAGACCATGCGAGCCACCGGTTCTGGATCGTGTATGTCCCAGGACAAGGGAGCGCGTTTGTGCCAGGCGTCGACGAACTCTTCCAGGCCGGGAATCGACTTCGCCGCGATGGTCGCGAGAGGGCCGGCCGACACTGCGTTGACTCTGATCCCATCATCGCCGAGGTAGCGGGCGAGGTACCGGGTGACGGATTGCAGCGCAGATTTCGAGACACCCATCCAGTCGTACGCCGGCCAGGCCGATGAGTTGTCGAAGTCGAGCGTGACGAGCGCCCCGCCGCCCGCGTTGCGCATCAGCGGCAGCAATCCGGCCGCCAGTGTCTTGTAAGAGAATGCCGATGTCAGGAACGCAGCGGCAGCGGAATCGGAGGGGGTTTCGAGGAAGTTCCCTCCGAGGGCATCCCCGGGAGCGAAGGCGATCGCGTGGAGTGCTCCATCGACGGCACCCCATCGGTCGGTGAGATCGGCAGCAAGCGCCTGCATGTGATCCGGATCGTTGATATCGAGTTCCAGCACCGGCGGAGGATCGGGAAGTCGCTTCGCTGACCGTTCGGTCAGCCGGATCGCGCGTCCGAACCCGGTGAGCACGATCTCGGCTCCCTGCTCCTGGGCGATCCGCGCGGCGTGCCACGCGATCGACCCATCGGTGAGCACACCCGTGATCACCAGTCGTTTGTCCTTCAGCAGCATGCGCACCTTCCCTTTCGGCGAGGCATGTTAGGTCCCGGTTTCATGTCACGTTGGACCAGGCTCGAAAGCCGAGTCCCATCACGAAGAGCAGCAACAGCCCGTATGAGAGCGTTGGGTGGCGTGCGAGTTGTGCTCGGTACACGTAGGCGAGGCTCAACGTCACAGCGATGACGACGCCGTAGAAGACGTGGAACCCGTTCAGCGGTCGAATTCCGTCTGCGTAGAGCACGGTGCCGGCCCCGACCTGGATCAGGATCGCGGCGATTGCGACACCGGTGCCGATCCCGAACGCTCGTTCCGGACGGCGACGAAGCGCTGCAAGAACGAGTCCCCAGACACCAACGAGACCCGTCGTCGCAAGGGCGACGTAGACCCAGTTCTGATGGAACCAGAGAACCGAATTCATCGCGGCCCCTCGGCCTGCTTCGTGAAATGCACCGGTGTCGCGTCGACTGCCGCTGTTAGATCGTCGACGTCCAGATGAATGGCGGTCCCGGGAAGACCTGCTCCGACGGAGACCTCACCCCGACCGGCCACGTCTGCATCGATGATCACCGCCAGCGCTGGAGTCACACCGAAAGGAGTGATCGTTCCCCTCCGATAGCCGGTCGCCTCGAGAGCCTGATCGGCGTCGGCCAGTGCCAGTCGCCGGAGACCGAGGTGATCGCGCAGCGCTCCCCAATCGATGACGCGATCACCGGGCACGAGTACGAGCACGTAGGCGTCCTCACCCGTCCGGACGACCATGGTCTTGAGGATGCGATCAACGGTGGTCCCGCGACGGTCGGCCGCCTCAGCAAGACTCCGGGCAGGCTCGAACCGAACGATCCGGTAGTCGACTCCAGATTCAGCGACGGCGTCAAGTGCAGGACTTTCGTGCATGGGGAGAGACTAGATACGGAGACAGGAGACAGGAGACA
>JAUXCV010000316.1 GCA_030618675.1 Acidimicrobiia bacterium
GTGGTCATTCTGTGGGCTCACAGCGCCAAATAGGACGCTGCGAACCCTGGGTATGTGGACTTGGGGGGTCAGCTGCGGTTGCTCCGTGGCTTGGCGACGCGGACCGTCAGGTCCCGACCCTTGAGTTTCGTGCCATGCAGTTTCTTGGCGGCAGTGTGGGCTGCCGGTCCGGGCATGTCGACGAAGCCGAACCCCTTGGAACGACCGGTCCGCCGGTCGATGATGATCGTGGCCTGGTGCACGTCGCCGTAGCGCTCGAATAGAGCCGCGACATCTTCTTCGGTGGTTCCCCACGGCAGGTTCGCGATGTAGAGACTCTCGGCGCTCTTCTTCCCGTGCTTCGGTTTCCGCTGTGAGGGTGTGCCGGGCCGGGTGGCTGGGGCCGTCTGTTCCTGCGATTCTTGCCGTTCCCGACGTACCGGACGCTCTTGTCGCCTGGGCGCGGGATCGCCCATCCGATGTCCACCGTGCTCGATGTCCTCGAGTCGGGGTTCCTCGATTGGCGCTTGCAGGTCAAGATCCTTCTGCAGACGCTTTACCGCTCGCTTCTGTTCGCCGGTTACGAGACTCACAACCGTTCCGGTGGCGCCGGCGCGTGCCGTGCGGCCGGACCGGTGGAGGTAGTCCTTGTGATCGGCGGGGGGATCGAAGTGGATCACAGAGGCGACCGAGTCGATGTGGATGCCTCGTGCGGCGACGTCGGTTGCGATCAGCGCCTGAGCGCGACCTTTCGAGAACGCCTGGAGGGCTCTGTTCCGCTGGTTCTGCGAGCGACCACCATGCATGGCAACCGCACCGACACCCATCTTGGAGAGCTGCCTGGCGAGGCGGTCGGCACCGTGGCGAGTACGGGTGAACACGATGGAACGACCCGAGGCGTCGACTAGATCCGCGGTGTGCTGAACACGGTCGTGGTGGTCCACCAACCAGAAGTGGTGGCGAGCATCGATCGTCTCAGAGTCGACCGTCCCGGCGTCGTGACGGACGGGATCCTTCTGATAGTTGCGGCTCAGCACCGCGATGTCCCCATCGAGCGTTGCCGAGAAGAGAAGCGTCTGACGGTTCGATGAGGTGAGGTCGAGGATCCGTCGCACGGCGGGCATGAACCCCATGTCGGCCATGCGGTCCGCTTCGTCCACCACGACGATGTTGGCGTCGCTCAAGTTGACGTTGCCCTGCTCGATCAGGTCTTCGAGTCGCCCGGGCGTTGCCACGAGGACATCGACTCCCTTGTTGAGGGCGCTCTTCTGTCCGCCGTATCCAACGCCGCCGTAGATGGCGTAGACGCGTCGGCCGACGGCTTTCGCGAGCGGTGCGAGTTCCTGCTTGATCTGCTCGGCGAGTTCCCTGGTGGGCGCCAGGATCAGTGAGCTGGGCCGGTTCCTGCCGGCCTTGTCGACGTTCGTGAGCAGGGGGAGTCCGAAGGCGAGGGTCTTGCCGGACCCGGTAGGGGCCTTGCCGGACACGTCTCTGCCGGCGAGAGCGTCGGGGATCGTGGCTTCCTGCACGGGGAACGGCTCGACGATGTCGCGCTGGGCGAGCGAGCGGACGAGCGGTTCGGGGAGCCCAAGTTGGGCGAACGTAGTGGTCATGATGACTCCTGGCCCCAAGAAGGGGTGTGATAGTTGGATATGCCGATGTCTCGCTCGACCGTGCGATCCGTGTCGCTTACGGGTTCGAGATTCGGCAGAAGAGGTGGTCCAACCGGGTGAGAAACAAGGCCGTGTGATCACCGGGGAAGCGACGAAGCGCTGACCTCCACCCGGTGCGGCCGACGGGACGATAGCAAGGACTTGCGCGTATCAGTGCCAATTCCCATTCCGGCGTATCTGTGGGAAGCCCGCTTCCACTATCTACGCCGGAACGGGGGGGGATGGGGAGGTCAGCTCTCTGCCGTCAGTGACTCGACTCGCTCGGTGAGATTATCGACGGTCGGGTAGTCGCCCAGCATTTCACCGTGATGGACCCACGTCACGTTGAAATCGGAGTCGAAGATGACGACGCCGGGGGCCTTCGTTGCATCGGTGGTCGGCACCTGGGGCCGGAAGCCGTGAACGAGGGATTTCACATAGTTGCTCGCCCCACCGAGGCTTGACATCTGACGGGCTGTCAGGTCACCGACACCTGCAACGGCCCGTACTTCCTGATCGGGGTCGAGGAGAAGGGGCATCCGGACACCCTTGGTATCTCGCAGCCAGCGTGCCTGGTAGTCCGCGGAGCCTCCGACGGCGATCACCCGGGATCCGGTGGGGAACCGGTCGAGTTCCCCGTCGAGATCACGCACGAACTCCTGGCACGGAAGGCACCCGAAGTACCGGACGAGGATCACCACCAGCGGATCGGCGCCGAATTCGCCCAACGTGAACGGGTTGCCGTCGGCGTCGGCGAGAGCGATGGCAGCGATGGCTTCTGGGGGTGTCGAAGGTGTCATGAGGCCGATTCAACACCCAAGTCGGCGCAATGATTCCTCCGTCCGGTGCTGTTGCGGCCGACTCGATCCGCCAGAGGTGCACAATGTCTCCGCAGTTTCTCGAAGGGAGTCCACGATGAGGACTGATCTCCAGCAGCGTATGGCAACGACGGCGATCCACGCCGGCGAGATCCACGACCCATCGGGCGCCCACATCGCCCCCATCTTCCAGACGTCGACCTTCACGTTCGAAGACATGGATGCGGTCGAGGCCT
>JAUXCV010000285.1 GCA_030618675.1 Acidimicrobiia bacterium
GACCGAGCGACAAGACGGCGCGACCGGCTCAACGGCCGGCTTCGTCCCTTCCGACCGCTAACCGAACCTGATCCGGAGATGCTGGTGATCCGCCGCAGTGAGGACGACGAGGTGCTCAAAGAACTGGCAGAGCTCCGTCCCGCGGACCAGGAGATCCTCCGGCTCAGCATCTGGGAGGAGTTGAGCAACACCGAGATCGCCGAAGTGCTCGGCATCGAGGCGCATGCAGTGACGATGCGCCTGACACGAGCCCGCAACCGGCTTGCCGGACGGCTCGGCATGGACAAGAGAAGACAAGTCACGTGGGCAGATCCCCAGCCCGTCGGTGAAGGAGGTGAACAGTGAGCACCAACACAGACCCGGTACGGCAACGCATGGCGGCGGCGAACCCCGCCCGACCAGAGGCGACGCTGCCGGGAGAGGTCATGACTGCCGCCGTTCTCCTCGACGTGATCGACGACAGGAGTGGGGCGATGACACACCAATCTGATTCTCAAGGACAAGGAACATCAACCGCGACACGAGGCGTACGGCGTAACTGGGCGGCAGCATTCGCGGCGGGCTTCGCCGTGGTGTTGGTCATTGGCATCGCATTCGGGCTGCTGAACCGTGGAGGCGACCCGCTCGATGTGATCACGCCGGCGACCACTACAACACCGACCAGCGTTCCGGACGCAACACCGACGACCATTCCCGATGCAATGCCGCCGGTTGTTCCCGATGCAACGCTGATCACCATCAACGCCGACCAGATCATTCATCCGCTTCCGGGCGATGAGGCACATGGGGCCGCCGTTGCGGACGGCGCGTTGTGGACAACGACTAGAGCGGGCGTTGTTCGGTGGGATCTCGAAGAGCGAAGCGCCGTTTTGTTCACTTCAGCCGATGGCCTTCCGTTCGACGACGAGTTCCACGGTCAGGTTGTGGTCGCACCGGACGGGACGGTGTGGGTGTCCGCCTACTACCCGCAGGATCTCGTCGCCTTCGACGGGACTCGTTGGAGCGAACCGGTCGGCTACGACCAGATCGATGCCCTCAACCCCCGATGCTCTCCCGACGATGAGTGTCCGAACCCGATCACGGCAATGGCTGCGGGACCCGACGGAGCCCTCTTCCTGGCGCTCGGTGACGGGACGCTGCTTGAGTTCGACGGCGCCGTTTGGAGCGTTCTCCCCGCCCCGGTCGATGCGGCAGATATGGCCGTCGCTGCGGACGGGACGCTTTGGGTGGCAGGGTGGGACGAGGTGTCGGCGTACGACGGCGACACGTGGACCCGGTTCACGACCGCCGATGGTCTCCCCTCCGAGGGGATCGCCTCCGTGGCTGTGGCACCGAACGGCGATGTCTGGATCGGCACGGCAGACGGCATCGACGGGGATAATGCCGGCGGCGTCGCCCGGTTCGACGGCAACACGTGGACCGTCTTCGATGAGACGGACGGGTTGTACGACGATGCCGTGACCGCCATGGCCGTCGGTTCGGACGGAACCGTCTGGGCGGTTCACGCGGCCGCTGAAACGCTGGAGACCGATGACAGCCGCGCAACCGGCGCGATCTCACGGTTCGACGGAACGACATGGTCGGTGGTGACGATCGCTGGTGTCGGAAATGGACTCGGGTGGGCCGGCGCCACTGTCGATGACGCCGGAACGCTCTGGATCGCGTCCCGTTGGGGTGTTGTCGGTTCCGACGGATCGGAAGCAACGGTGCTCCGATTCCCGGAAGGAACGCGACAGCCGATCAACGCGCTCTCGTCATCACAGCAGTCTCAGATACTGCCGGTCAGCGAGGATCCGTTCGAATGGCGATGGGGTCCATTCGCCGGCGCGACCAGCGGGGTAACGGACTTCCGGACAATGGTTACGGGAGGCGATTGCTACGGAATCAGTGGCGACCAGGGTCCGCCCAGAATCTTCGAGTTCCACGACAGCACGATTGAGTTCGAGATGGGACGCTTCTGGACGCCCAACGTTGTCGTCACCGATGAGGGGGGCACCGTCAGCCAGGCCGGAAATCCTTTCGGTGAGCTTGCATGGGTGTGCAACGTTGCGGTCACCGACACACACATCCTCGCCGTGGGATCCGGTGCGTCGTGGAGCGAAGACGGCATCGCCTGGCACGGTATCGAGGCCTTCGAGGAGATCGCCTCCTGGAAGGCAGATGGAGCAGACCTCATCTGGGCGGCTGCCGGACCGGGCGGATACCTGATCTTCGGAGAAATGGGGGTTGTTTGGTTCTCCGAGGATCTTGGCACATGGTACGAGATCCATCTTGAGAACGGCTCCGGCGTATCGAGTTGGGGGTGGGATGGCCCGGGCCGCGTTGCCGTCGGTGAGGAGATCGTCATCGACATGGGCAGCGAGGGATGGGTTGGCACACGCCGGGACGGTTGAGCAGATGCGATGGACGCGAGGTCTGACCGCCGAAAGGAGATGATGTGAGACGCTTACAGGTTCTCTTGATAGCGGCAGTCACACTGGCAGCAGGATGCTCTTCTGGAACGGCCGACACGACGATCACATTGGGCGATGTGGTAGCCACCACTGTTCCTGCCACGACCATCACGCTGCCGGAGACAACGACGCTTGCTCCGACGACAGCGGTGTCGACAACGACCACGACGGCCCCTGCGACCACCACCGTTCCGCCCTCTCCCATGGAGGCGAAATACCCCGTCGTGATGACAACGGATCTGTCCGGTGAAGACACCCAGGAGATCACGGTGTGGGCACCCGACACGGACGGATCCTGGCCCGTCGTGTACGCCCTCCACGGCACGGGGAGCAGTGCACAGGACCTTGCCGAGTTGGCCACCGCCCTGGCAGGTCAAGGTGTCGTCGTGTTCGCCACCGACTATCGGTCGGAGCTCATGCAGACGGCGGAGTGGAAGGACGCGTACGTAGACA
>JAUXCV010000510.1 GCA_030618675.1 Acidimicrobiia bacterium
CGTCTACGGGGGCCGGGGGAAGGCCGCCAGATCATGGGACGCCTTCGACGCGATTGTTCGGACGCTTCGGAGCCTCGAGAACGACGAGACGATGCTTGTGCAATCCGGCAAGCCGGTCGGCGTATTCCGCACCCACGAGATGGCACCACGGGTACTGATCGCGAACAGCCTCCTGGTCCCCGACTGGGCAGACTGGGAGACCTTCTGGGATCTCGAGGCCAAGGGTCTCATCATGTACGGGCAGATGACGGCGGGGTCGTGGATCTACATCGGAACGCAGGGCATCCTCCAGGGCACCTATCAGACGTTCGTCGCCATCGCCGAGCAGCGTTTCGGAGGAACCCTCAAGGGGACGTTGACCCTCACCGCCGGGCTCGGGGGCATGGGCGGTGCGCAACCGCTCGCTGTGACGATGAACGACGGTGTGGCGCTCTGTGTCGAGGTCGATCCCGAGCGGATCGCACGCCGTATCGAGCACCGGTATCTCGACGAGGTCGCCGGTTCGCTCGACGACGCCGTTGATCGTGTCGTTTCGGCCAGGGCCGAGGGTCGGGCGCTGTCGGTCGGTCTCGAAGGGAACGCAGCCGACGTGTTCCCGGAATTGCTGCGGCGCGGCGTCGACATCGACATCGTCACCGACCAGACCTCGGCGCACGATCCGCTCAATGGATACGTCCCCCACGGGTACACGCTCGATGAAGCAACCGAACTCCGTCGGTCCGATCGCGATTCCTACATCGCAGCAGCCCGGGAATCCATGGCGATTCACTGCGAATCCATGGTCGGGTTCCAGGACGCCGGCTCCGAGGTCTTCGACTACGGCAACAACCTCCGGGGCGAGGCGAAGCTCGGTGGATTCGAGAACGCTTTCGCTTATCCGGGTTTCGTTCCCGCCTACATCAGGGATCTCTTCTGCGAAGGCTTGGGGCCGTTCCGGTGGGCGGCGCTGTCCGGCGACCCGGCCGATATCAAGGCGACCGACGACGCTCTTCGTGTTCTCTTCCCCGACAACCGGGCGCTTCATCGATGGCTCGACCTGGCAGAGGAACGGGTTCAGGCACAAGGCCTGCCCGCCAGGATTCTCTGGCTCGGCTACGGCGAACGGGACCGTGCAGGAGAAGCGTTCAACGAACTCGTTGCATCGGGAGATGTGCGGGCACCGATCGTCATAGGACGCGACCATCTCGATTCAGGCTCGGTGGCGTCTCCCTATCGCGAGACGGAAGCCATGCGCGACGGCTCGGACGCGATCGCAGACTGGCCGATCCTCAACGCTCTGCTGAATACCGCATCCGGCGCCGCGTGGGTGGCCGTGCATCACGGCGGTGGGGTCGGGATCGGCAAGTCGATCCACGCCGGTGCACAGGTGGTGGCCGACGGTACGGCAGACGGTGCGGAGCGGCTCTCCCGGGTGCTCACCAATGACCCGGGCATGGGCATCATCCGTCACGTCGACGCCGGCTACCCGGAGGCTGAAGCGGTGGCGAGGGAGCGCGGGGTCAGGATCCCGATGTGGGAAGGGTGAGCCGACAGCCGACA
>JAUXCV010000170.1 GCA_030618675.1 Acidimicrobiia bacterium
CCTCGCCGTACCTCCTCCAACATGCCGACAACCCGGTCGACTGGTGGGAGTGGGGAGACGACGCCTTCGCCGAAGCCGCCGCACGCGATGTCCCGGTGCTGCTCTCGGTGGGGTACTCGGCATGCCACTGGTGTCACGTCATGGCACATGAGTCGTTCGAAGACGAGGGCACTGCCCGCTTCCTGAACGACCGCTTCGTGAGCATCAAGGTCGACCGGGAGGAGCGACCGGACGTCGACCGGATCTACATGGACGCCGTCACCGCGACGACGGGTCACGGTGGCTGGCCGATGACGGTGTTCCTCACGTCAGACGCCAAGCCGTTCTACGCCGGCACGTACTTTCCGCCGGAACGGCGTCACGGCATGCCGTCGTTCATGGACGTCCTCGCAGCGATCGATGACGCCTGGGTTCAACGGCGGGAGGGGCTGATCGGCCGGTCCGACGAGATCACGCGGCAGATCGCCGACCGCTCTGTGACCTCCTCGGTCGCACCCTCGGCCGGGGAGATCGAACTCGCTGTTGATGCGATCGCCGGCACGTTCGACCCATCCAGCGGCGGGTTCGGTCGGGCTCCGAAGTTTCCCCAACCGTCGACGCTCGAGTTCCTTCTCCGGTTCGGTGTCCTCCGCCCGGACGGCGACCGATCCGGAAGCGCATTGGCCATGGTCGAAACCACCCTCGACCATATGGCGCGGGGCGGGATCTACGACCACCTCGAAGGTGGATTCGCTCGCTATTCCGTCGACGACCGATGGCTCGTGCCTCACTTCGAGAAGATGCTCTACGACAACGCTCTGCTGGCCCGGATCTACCTGCGGGCGTGGCAGGTGTTCGAACAACCGTGGATGCTCGAAACAGCACGCGAGACGCTCGACTACCTCGCTCGCGACATGATCGATCCGTCCGGAGGCATCCATTCCGCTGAGGACGCCGACGCAGACGGCCGGGAGGGATCGTTCGCAGTGTGGAAATGGGACGAGCTCGTCGAGGTTCTCGGAGACGATCTCGGTACGGGTGCTGCGATCTACGGAGCAACCCGGGAAGGGAACTTCGAGGGAGCGAACATCCTTCATCTCCCGGATCCCCTCAGCGACGTCGCGGTGCGGCTTGGACTCTCGGAGGACGAACTCCGGGAGCAGAAGAGGTGCATCGACGATCTCCTCCGCCAACGGCGGCTGCATCGCGTCCAGCCTGATCGCGATGACAAGGTTGTCACGGCCTGGAATGGACTCGCGCTTCGCGCGTTCGCAGAAGCTGCCGCGATCTTGGACAGTGACCGTTACATGGCGGTGGCTGAGGGCATCGCGGTGTTCCTCACCGGCCCGGCTCTGAACGGCGATCGGCTCCTTCGGTCATGGCGGCGCGGACGGAGGGGACCGGACGGCTTCTGCGATGACTACGCCGCCGCGGCGATAGGTCTCTTCGCTCTGTATCAAGCCACAGGGGAGGAGCGCTGGTACCACCACGCCGAGCACTTCACACACGTGATGGTCGACCAGTTCGCCGATGAATCCGGTGGGTTCTTCGCGACGGCCGCCGACGCGGACCCGCTCATCGCCCGCCCGAAGAACGTTCACGACAATCCGACGCCTTCGGATAATGCCCTTGCCGCCGAGGCGCTCGCGACCCTCGCCGCATTCACAGGAAGCCCCGAGGCACACGGTCGGTTCGAACGCACCGTCGAGAGCATCGGACCGAGCCTCACGACCCATCCCTGGGCACATGGGCACCTGCTCGGCGTGTGGTTGGCGAATCCAACTCGCGAGATCGCGGTGGTCGGTGAGCCCGAAGCCCGACGGCCGTTCCACGAAGTCGTGTGGGGGCGATTTCGCCCCGACACCGTTGTCGCTCCCGGGGACGGCGTCGCGAGCACCGTGCCACTGCTCGAAGGCCGTCCGTCTCTACGAGGTGCCCGGGCATTCGTGTGTCGGGGGTTCGTCTGCGATCTCCCGGCGGAGTCGCCCGGAGATCTCGCTTCTCAGCTCGATGGGCCCTGATCGCTTCTCACGGCGTCGAGCGTGACGACCCGGTTCGGTTCGGCAACCACGACCGTGATCGACAAGCCATTGGCCTGAAAAGTTTCGCCCTGTTCCGGGATGTGCCCCGCGAGTCCGACCACGAGGCCTCCGACGGTGTGCCAGTCGCCGACCGGGAGCGCAATACCGGTTTCCGCTTCGAGGTCTTCAACGTCCGCGCCCGCGTCGATCCGCCAACGCCCGATACCCGTTTTCCTCAGTGGCGGACGCAGAATCTCGCCTTCGTCGGACACGCGACCGACGAGTTCCGCAACGACATCTTCGATCGTCACGATCCCTGCGGTTCCGCCGTGTTCGTCCACGGCGACGGCGAGGTGCACGCCGCTGTGCTGCATCTCGGTCAGGAGATCGATGACCCGCTTCGTCTCAGGGACGACGAGTTCTCCGGTCGCGACGGCGATCACCGGAGCGTCGGGCGAATCGGTGACGGCTGCGGCGAGATCCTGGATCCGGACCACGCCGCGGATGTCGTCAAGGTCGTCTTCGTAGACGGGGATCCTCCGGTGTCCACTGTGGATCGCGATCTCAAGTGCTTCGCTGATCGTCGAGTCGACTCCCACGGCGACGATCTCGGTCCTGGGCGTGAGTATCTCCTCGACAGTTCGATCCCCGAGATCGAACGCGCGCTCCATCAGATCCCGATCCGTCTCGTCGATGGTCCCTGTAGCGGCGGCATCCAATGCCAGCTTCCTGAGCTCCTGTTCCGTTACGACCGTCGGCGTGGCGATCCCGGAGCCGGGCGCCTGCAAGTCCGCGAACGCAACCAGCACGGTGACGATGGGTCGGAACACCCACGCGAGTCCTGATACGAGACGAACCGTCGCCCGGGCCACGGGGTATGGATGCCGGACGGCGTAGGTCTTGGGTATCGCTTCGGCATAGACGAAGAGGATCACGGTCAAGGCGATGGAGGCGATCGTGACTCCGAGGTTGCCGAAGTGGCGGCCGGAAAGTATCCCCGTGACCGTCGCCGCTCCGATCTGGACGAGGAGAACGACCAGCAGAACGGTGTTCAAGACGCGGGGGAGATCATCGAGCAGCGCAAGGAGCCGCACCGACTTTCGGTCACCGTCGGCGGCACGTACTTCGACGCGCACCCGCTGAACCCGCAGCAGCGATGCCTCGGCTGCGCCGAGCACCATCGCGGCGGCGAGCAGCAGCAGGAGGATCGAGACGAGCACGAGATCGGTTCCGGTCATGTACCAAGTCTCGCGCATTCGGTAGCGTGTGGGGATGAGGCTGGCAAGAGTGATCGGCTTCGGTGTCGTCGTGGCGTGTTTCGTCATCGGAGGTTCGTGGATGTTTCAGGATCGTCTCGTCTACTTCCCGGGTCCCGACCCGGGTCCGGCCCCCGAACCGTGGGAGGAACACACCGTCGAGACGGACGACGGCCTCGGACTCTCGGCATGGTTTCGCGTCGGTGAGACCTCGGTCGGTCGAATCCTCGTGGTCGTGTTTCCCGGGAACGCGGGGAATCGCTTGGGGCGGATGCCGCTTGGCAACAACCTGGCGGATGCGGGCTACGACGTCGTCCTCAGTGAATACCGCGGCTACGGCGGCAACCCGGGGACACCCAGCGAGGACGGGTTGATCTCCGACGCCCTGGCCATCACCCGGGCAGCGCGCAGCCTTGGCCTCGGCGACGCCGGAATCGTCTACTTCGGAGAGTCGCTCGGAGCCGCCGTCGCGATCGGCGCGGCCTCGGCGGAACCACCCGATGCCCTCGTGCTCGGGTCGCCGTTCACCTCTCTGGTCGACGTGGGGCGCCATCACTATCCATGGCTCCCGGTGGGTACGCTCGTGCGCGATCGGTACGCATCGCTTGAACGGATCGAGCGGGGCGAGATCGACGGCGTCCCCTCACTCGTCGTCGGTGGCACCGCGGACCGGACGGTCCCGATCGAGCAGAGCCGAGCCATAGCGGAGGCGCTCGGAGCGACGATCCACGAAGTCCCCGGGGCCGGCCACAACGATCCGGCGATTCGATCGGCGGCATCGATGGTGCGGGTCGTGTCCGAGTTCATCGCCACGGCGGTCGAGGGATGATTCCGGGGGCAGCGAAGAGGACACGGCGACTTGGCCGTCACGGGGTTCTATCGCTTGCGCTTGCTGTGACCGTCGTCGCAGGTGCATGTGTTTCCGAAGAGTCTGAGTCGACATCACCCCCGGAGACGGGTATCGCGACGTCGACGACGTCAACCACGTCGACATCGACAACACTGCCTCCGCTCGAAACGCTGAGCGCTGTGAACGCCGGACTGCCGTGGTGGAACGACCGGGTCTTCTACGAGGTGTTCGTCCGATCGTTCGCCGACTCGGACGGCGACGGCATCGGCGACCTGGCGGGCCTCACGGAACGCCTCGACTACCTCAACGACGGAGACCCATCCACGTCCACCGACCTCGGAATCACCGGCATCTGGCTGATGCCCATCTTCGACTCGCCCAGCTACCACGGGTACGACGTGGTCGACTACCGGGCCATCG
>JAUXCV010000127.1 GCA_030618675.1 Acidimicrobiia bacterium
CCTCCAAAGCCTCGTTATGACCTCGTCCGGGCAGCTGCAGGTCCGCGCGTCGAAGCCGACGCACAGACAGACCGATGCCCAAGTAGTCAATGAAAGCGCTTTAGATCCGGGTTGGTCAAGCGGCCGCGGACCCTTTTTCGCTACCACATGGCCACGTAGCCCAGGCTGCAGATGCGCAGCGCGTGCCAGCACCAGACCGGCAGCTCCGCGCGATAGCCACCGTCGTTGGCTGCCTCGAGAGAGGCCAGCGGTGCCACCGCCACGGGCACGGCCGCGGCGATCAGGGCGTAACCCAGCATGGTGGAGATCTCGGGCCCGTCGCTGATGCCGCTGGCCGCGAACAGCGGCGGCAGCGTGAGCGGGATCCCGATCACCGCGGCGATGATGCCTGCATAGAGTGAGCTCCAGAGCGCGGTCTTGGCCAGGGTACCGTCGGGCTTGCTCGTGACTCACCGGCGGTAACCTGCGTCGACCCGACCGAAGGCAAGCCATGGGCGTCGTTCTGAATCGACTCCTCCAAGCAATCCGATTCGACAGGGACGCGTTCGTGTGGATGGACTTCAATGATCGCGCGACCGGCGATGCGCTCATCATCGTGGCCATCACGCAAGTGCTGTTCCTGTTCGCCGGCGGGACATCGCTCTTCGGGCTAGTCACCGGCCTCTTCAGCGTTCTATCCGCTCTTCTGTCGACCGTCATGTTCTGGCTCATCTACAGCGGTCTGGTGTATGCCGTCGCCGTCTACCTGTTCCGGGGGAGTGGTCACTACGCGGTGTACCTTCGCATCGCCGGTTTCGCATTCCCGACACTGCTGCTGACGATCGCCACGACCCGGATCTTCGGAGCGGGCCTGATCGGGACACTCGTCGGATCCCTCTGGTTCCTCCTCGTCGTCGCGTACGGGACTCACTACGTTTCGGATCTCCCCCTAGATCGCTCGATCGTTGCAGCGGTCCTCGGCTGGGCGGGGTGGATCGTTGTCTCGACGATCCTCGGCGGATTCAGCCTCTTCTAGGAGCGCCCCGAGCAATGCCGACCTACCGGATCGACCTCTCATACGACGGCACGGGCTTCCACGGCTACGGCCGACAGAACAACGTGCGTACCATCCAGGGAGACCTGGAGACGGCCCTGTTCCGCATCACCGGAAGGGTGAAGACGACCGTTGCCGGGCGGACCGATACCGGCGTGCACGCCGCCGGTCAGGTTGTGAGCTTCTCCGTCGACGCGCCACTCGACACTGCCCGGCTTCAGCGCAGCCTCAACGCACAGCTCGGACCGGAGATCGCAGCGAACGCCATCACAGAGGTGGGGGACCGATTCCACGCCAGGTTCTCTGCCGTTGCCCGGCGATATCGGTACAGGATCTCGAATCGACCGGTGCACGACCCCCTTGCAGCCCGCACTGCGTGGCACGTGTCGAAGCCGCTTGACGTCGATGCGATGGATGAAGCGGTCGGGGGGTTCGTCGGCATCCATGACTTCGCTTCGCTCTGCCGCAAGGCGCCGGGGCGAACCACCGTCCGGGAGGTGCTCGACGCCCGATGGATCAGAGCGGGAGACATGGTCGAACTCTCTATCGGCGCCACCGCGTTTTGCCACCAGATGGTTCGGTCGATCGTGACCATCTCGGTTGATGTGGGGAGGGGACGAACCCGGCCCGAAGACGTGCCGGGGATCCTTGCGGCCCGCAGCCGGGATGTGGTCCGGGGGCTGGCTCCACCGCAGGGTCTCACGCTCACGGCGGTCATCTATGACGATACGGACGGAGGTGCAGTGCCGTCATGGGTGGTGCTCTGATCGTTGGGATCGCCTCGAGCAGTTCCACCGGACCGATCCGGTTGGCCTTATCTCACGGGACCCGATAGCATTCGGCTTCGCTCCCGGGTCCCCGGGGGTCGTTTCGTTCCGTCTGAGGACTCCCGATGAAAGCCAAGTTGCAGAAAACGTTCACGCCCACGCCTGCCGACATCGACCGGAAATGGTACGTGGTCGACGCTGAGGGGATCCCCCTCGGACGTCTCTCTTCCGAGGTTGCGCAGATCCTGCGCGGCAAGCACAAGCCGACGTTCGCTCCCCACATGGACATGGGTGACTACGTCATCGTCGTCAACGCGGAGAAGGTTGCGGTGACCGGCAGCAAGGAGACCCAGAAGGTCTACTACCGCCATTCCGGCTATCCCGGAGGTCTCCGGAGCGAGACGCTGGGGAAGATGCGGGTCGATCATCCCGAGCGACTGATCCAGAGCGCTGTCAGGGGGATGATTCCCAAGAACAGGCTCGGCCGCCAGACACTTACGAAACTCAAGGTCTACGCCGGTCCGGATCACCCGCACCGGGCGCAGGAACCACAACCGCTCACACTCACGCAGGGAAGGGCTGAAGCCTGATGACGAAACCGCTTGTTCAGGCCACCGGTCGCCGAAAGACCTCGGTCGCCCGTGTCCGACTCCTTGATGGATCCGGGCAATTCACGCTCAACGGGAAGAGCCTCGATGACTACTTCCCAGAGCCCGCGCACCGCCTTCGTGTGGTGGAACCGCTCAAGATCACCGAACTCGAAGGCCGCTACGACGTCAATGCGACGCTCGAGGGCGGCGGAACGACCGGGCAGAGCGATGCGCTCCGTCTCGGCATCTCCCGGGCGATCGTCGAGATCGATCCGGAACTGCGGCAGATTCTGAAGAAGGCCGGTTTCCTGCGTCGCGACGATCGCAAGGTCGAGCGCAAGAAGTACGGCCTCCGCAAAGCTCGTCGCGCACCTCAGTTCACGAAGCGTTGATCCAGGCTCTACGCCCGCATCACATCGATCACAATGGGGAAAGCCAGGATGGCTGAACGGCACCTCTTCGGCACGGACGGCGTCCGTGGTCTCGCGAACGAAGACCTCACTCCGGCAATGGCGTTCGATCTCGCTCGCGCCGCCGGCGAGAATCGCGAAGGACACGTAGTCGTCGGCCGCGACACCCGTCGATCCGGTTCGATGTTGGCGGCCGCTCTCATGTCCGGATTCAATTCCGTCGGCATCGACACCGTTGACGTCGGGGTCATCCCCGTCGGCGCCGTCTCGCGATTCGTGCGTGATACGGGCGCGATCTTCGGAGTCATGATCAGCGCGTCCCACAATCCGGCGCCCGATAACGGGATCAAGTTCTTCGGCGCGAACGGCACGAAGCTCGCCGACGCCGACGAGGCCGTTATCGAAGGTCGCTTCCTCGCCGGTGAGCCGTGGCTCCGTGGGATCGGTCCGAAGATCGGCATCCAGACCGTGATGAGCGATGCGATCGAACGCTATGTCGAGACGATCTCACGCCCTGGTCAGTTCGAGATGCACGGCGTGGAGTTCGTTGCCGACGCAGCGAACGGTGCCGCCTTCCTCGCTGCACCGGCACTGTTCGAACGGGTTGGAGCGATCGTCGAGTTCGTCAACGTCGATCCGGACGGAATGAACATCAACGAGGGCTGCGGAGCAACCCACCCGGAACGAGTGGCCCACAGCGCCGCCGGTCGAGTCGGCCTTTCGTTCGACGGTGATGCAGATCGACTCATCGCGGTAGATGAGGACGGCGTTGTGGCCGACGGTGATGTGATCATGGCGATCTTCGCCCGATGGATGAAGGAACGGGGCCGGCTCGAGAACGACACTGTGGTGGCCACGGTGATGTCGAATCTCGGGTTCCGGAAGGCGATGGAGAGCCTCGGGATCAACGTCATAGAGACGGCGGTCGGAGATCGATACGTACTCGAAGCCATGCGGACCTCGCATGCGGTCGTCGGAGGCGAACAATCCGGCCACGTCCTCCTCGAGGATCGAGCAACAGGAGACGGACTTCGCACCGCGCTGCGGCTGATGGAGGTGATGGCCTCCACCGGGAAGGAACTGCGGGAGTTGCGGACCGTGATGAGCGCGTACCCACAGGTCCTGACCAACGTCACGGTGAGGGACAAGGGCTTCGAACGCAACGAGGCTGTCGTTGCCGCGATCGCCGAAGGCGAGCGCCTACTCGGGAACCGCGGACGGCTTCTGGTCCGTCCATCCGGCACAGAGCCGTTCATCAGAGTGATGGTCGAAGCTCCGACCGAATCCGAAGCCGAAGAGATAGCCGCCGCAGTGGCGAAGACGGTCGAAGCCCAACTCGGGTAGTCCGTACCCCGTATGCCGTATCCCGTATTCCGTATCCCGTATCCGGCCTGGCCGGTGGCTGGCAGCTCATCGCACTGATCTACTGATCTACTGATCTACTGGGCTACTCTTTCTCCCACAACAGAACACCGACCGGAGACCACTCCAGCGCCTGCCCTCGCGATCAGCGAGGTGACGAGGAAGAGGGACTATCGAACAGTCGGCGGGTGCCCTCTCGGCCGCTCACGGTCGTTACGGGGTTGGACAAAGTCCGGGAGCGATCCCGGGGACAAATCCACTCCGAGTGAGGCGGGAAGCAACCCCGCAGCACCCTCCGGTCCAACCTCAAGGAGGTCGCGCGCGTGTGCGGAATCATGGGCTACGTAGGCCCTCAGGAAGCTGCTCCCATCATCATGGATGGGTTGAAGCGTCTTGAGTATCGGGGCTACGACTCGGCCGGAATAGCGATCAGCAACGGGGCCATCAGGGTTACGAAAGCCGAAGGCAAGATCGTCAATCTTGAAGCGCTTCTCGATGAGGAGCCTCTGAGGGGTCATATCGGTATCGGGCACACTCGCTGGGCCACCCACGGGCCACCATCCGACGCGAACGCTCACCCGCACGCCGATCCATCCGGGGAGTTCGTCGTGGTGCACAACGGGATCATCGAGAACTTCCAAGATATCAGGGACGAGCTCGGTGCTCACGGGTCCGAGTTCACTTCTGAGACGGACACGGAATTACTCGCGCATCTTGTAGCACGTGAGTACGACGGCGATCTCGCCGACGCCGTTCGCAGAACAGTTGCGCTCTCCGAGGGTGCCTATGCGATGGTTGTGATGTCGAAGAGAGAGCCGGAGAAGATCATCGCAGTTCGCAAGATCAGTCCGCTCGTGATCGGGCTTGGCGAAGGGGAGACGTTCCTCGCATCCGACATACCGGCGATTCTCCATCACACGCGAGACTTCCTGATCATCGAGGATGACGAGATGGTCATCGTCACCGCTGAGGGGGCGACGGTGGAGACGATCGGGGGCGAGCCGATCGATCGTGGTGTCACTCACGTCGACTGGGACGCCGAACAGGCGGAGAAGGGTGGCTACGAGCACTTCATGCTGAAGGAGATCTACGAGCAGCCCGACGTGATCGCCGAAACCCTCGCGGGCCGCATCAAAGAAGACGGCACGGTGTGGCTTGAGGA
>JAUXCV010000366.1 GCA_030618675.1 Acidimicrobiia bacterium
AGGCCGATCTACCTCGTCGGGCATAGCAAGGGAGGGGCGGTGATCACCGAAGTTGTCGCACGATGGGACGCCCGTCCGGAGACCGGTGTCGACAACGTGGTCGGTGCGACGATTCTCGACCCGCCGATCGCCACCGGCCCGCTCGGGCTACTCCAGAGCATGGGTTGGTTCCACGGTGGCACAGCAGATGACGGTCTCTTCGACCCCGTGAAATGCGGCTGGACGGGTTGCAGGGACGTCAGGAACGGACTCGGAGAGCGCTCGGGCGTGGAAGTGGTGATCGTCCGGAACCCGGATGCCGTATTCACGAGCTTCTGGGGCCGTCCGAACGACGTGCGGGTCTACGACCTGGATGACGGCGGTGGAAGCATGCTCCGGCGCTTTCCCGACGTTGTCGGTATGTGGCAGCGCATGGGGGAGGCCCACAGCTCGGTGTTGCACAGCGACACGGTGGCCGATTGCATCGCGTCGGAGGCTCAGGCCACGGGCTCCTGTCGCTGGCCGGAGCCGCGAAGCGTCGAAACCCCGTGGGCGAGGGCGCGATCCGGTCTCGAAAGGTTCCTGCGCTGGTGACCTGCGAACCCGTTCAACGTCGTCAATCAGCGAATCTCCAGCGATTCTGCGGAGTTCGTTCGTTACGCCACAGCGTTGCTATCATCCCGTTTCGGGCAATCGCCCGCGTACTCTGTCGCGAAGGAAAGAATCCTCGTGAACGACACACAAACAGTCGTTGATGATTTCGGCACGCACGCCACGGACACCGGTTCGCCGGAGGTCCAGGTGGCGCTGCTCACCGAACGCATCAACCATCTCACCGAGCATCTGAAGATCCATAAGAAGGATCACCACAGCCGTAGAGGGCTGTTGATGATGGTCGGGAAGCGCAGGCGACTCCTCCGGTACCTCAACGATCAAGATGTTGAGCGCTACCGGTCGCTTATCGCGAAACTGGGATTGCGTCGATAGCGCAGACGGAGGCGGCTTTCGGGCCGCCTTCGGCGTATTCGGCGTTCCCACGCATGCAAGCGCGGAAGTTCCAGTTGTCAGTGGATAGGCCTCGGCTCTGTCGAGACCTGCCCACTGCCAATTGGTCTCCGCATCAACGAAGGAGAGATCCAATTGGCTGAGACCGCCATTCGTGGGCTCATCGGTGACGTGGAAGTCGAATTCCGCGCCGGTGAACTAGCCCAACTAGCCGACGGCGCCGTTACGGTGCGCGTTGGAGACACCGAAGTCCTCGTCACCGCAACCGCATCAACGCGGCTGCGCCCGGGCGCCGACTTCTTCCCCCTGACCGTGGACGTCGAAGAGCGTATGTACGCCGTCGGCAAGATCCCCGGCTCGTTCTTCCGTCGTGAAGGACGCGCTACGGAGAAGGCCATTCTGACTTGCCGGCTCATCGACCGTCCACTCCGTCCCAACTTCCCAGACGGCTACCGCAACGACACTCATGTCGTCGCAACCGTGCTGTCCGCGGACCTCATCAACGCATACGACCTGCCGGCGCTCAACGGCGCATCGGGCGCGTTGACGCTGAGCTCGCTTCCATTCGATGGGCCGATCGGCGCAGTCCGACTCGCCCTCATCGATGGTGCGTGGATCGCGTTCCCGACGTACGAGCAGCTCGAGGACGCCGTCTTCGACCTCGTCGTCGCGGGCAAGCGCAGCGAGTCCGGTGATGTCGACATCGCCATGGTTGAAGCCGGCGCCACCGAGAACGGGTATCGACTCGTCAAGGACGGCCAGCAAGCCAGCGATGAAGAGACCGTTGCCCGTGGCCTCGAAGAGGCGAAGGGCTACATCGCGAAGCTGATCGAGATGCAGCTCGAACTGCTCGAAGCAGTCGGTCCGGCCGACATCGTCGAGTGGCCCGTCAACGAGGCCTACTCGGCCGAGATGTACGAGCGCGTCGAAGCGATCGCCAAGCCGAAGCTCGAAGCACTCGGCACGATCGCCGACAAGAAGGAACGGCTCGAAGCCGAGGCGGCGACCAAGGAAGCCGCTCTCGCGGAACTCGGGCTCGATGAGGACGACGAAGACGGCATGAAGGCTGCCAAGAACGCGTTCCGGAGCATCCAGAAGAACGTCATGCGATCGCGTGTCGTTGCTGAGGGTGTCCGTCTCGACGGTCGTGGTCTCACCGACGTGCGTGAGATCGACGTCAAGGTCGGAATGATCCCCGAGGCCCATGGGTCCGGTCTGTTCCGCCGTGGCGAGACCCAGGTGCTGAACGTCACCACGCTCGGCATGCTGAAGATGGAGCAGATGCTCGACACGATCTCCATCGAAGACTCCAAGCGGTACATGCACCACTACAACATGCCGCC
>JAUXCV010000022.1 GCA_030618675.1 Acidimicrobiia bacterium
GGCGCAGGCGTAGTCCGTAGTGGCCGTAGTCCGTAGTCCGTAGTGGCCGTAGTCCGTAGTCCGTAGTGGCCGTAGTCCGTAGTCCGTAGTCCGTAGTCAGTAGTCAGTAGTCAGTAGTCAGTGAAGACTCTGCCTGATCTACTGATCTACTGATCTACTGATCTACTCAGCTACTCAGCTACTCAAAGGCCTTCTGTCACCGTGATCTGCGTCTCGATTCCGCGCTCTTCTAGCTCCTTCAAGAACGGCTCAGGGTCGAAAGCCAATTCCGGCGGGTGAACACCGGGAGCGACCTTGTCGGCGGCCATCCACGTGGCGGCCCGAGCGGGGAGCGTTCCGGTCGGGAGCGCACCCTTGAGCGTGAGGACCCCCATTCGATACCTGACGGGTTCCCCGTCGATCGTGCCGGTGACATCGGAGACGATCTCCTTCGCCCAATCACCGGGCTCGTTCGCCGGAGCGGTGAGCATCTCGTACGCCGAGGGAACGAAGTCGCCCATCATCTCGATCGTGAAGTCTCTCGGTGAAACCTCAACGCCACCCACGGAGATGGGGTCGGTTCCATCGAATCCGAACTCTGCGAGCACGCGCACTTTCTCGACGATCCCCCGGTCCATGCCCCAGTAGTTGATCTTGAAGAAGCATTCCTGGATTCCCTTGTCGGCGAAGCTCACCGGCAGGGTCGCTACCTCCGAGTGGAGGGACAAGTGCATGGGGAGGTTTCCGAGCGAACCGGCGAACGGGTAGTCCTCGAACTCGGTGAGCGGCTCACAGGCGATGAACTCCCCGTCACGGAAGACCATCGGTTGCTGGGTCAACTCGTCGATGATCGTCGGCGCTGCGTACGTGAACTTCATCGTGCCCGGCGGTGGCGGCTTGACACCGTCGTAGATCTTGATCGCGTCGATGGTGTCGAGGCGGTCGGCGGCGTACCGGGCGAGGATGTTCGGTGCGCCGGGGGCGGAGCCCATCCCCAGAACAGCGCTGACCCCTGCTTCGGCGAATCGGTCGGTGAGTTCCAGTTGCTTGAGAGTGCCGTGGAACAGGCCCCCCATATCCGTGTAGTGAGTGCCAGCATCGAGACAAGCCTCCATCACCTTCATGTTGGTGTAGTAGACGGTGGCGTTGAGACACGCGTCGGCAGTTTCGAGCAGCGCCACGAGCGCGTCGTGGTCGTTGAGATCCGACTCGGTGATCGTGAGCTTCGGGCTATCGAGGTACCCGGCGATCGCTGCGGCGCCCTCCATGTCCCGATCTGCCAGGATCACCTCGTCCACCCGGGGATTGATGACCAGGTCTTCGACGGCCATTGCGCCCATCTTCCCCGCCCCACCCAGTACGACGATTCTCATCAGGAACTCCTTGGTTGTCGGTGCCGGCGAATGCGCGGAATGCTACCGACCCGTCTCAGCCGCGGAACCGCGGCGCAGGAGACAGGGGAGTAGCGGAGTAGCGGAGTAGCGGAGTAGCGGAGTAGCGGAGTAGCGGAGTAGCGGAGTAGCAGAGGAAGAAGGGCCTTGAGCTTTGAGCCACGAGCGGACTACCGAGCACCGAGTAGTCCCGGCTCAGTCGTTTCTTGGGAAGCCGAGGTCGACCGTGCTCGTTGATGGGTCGGGCCAGCGGCTGGTCACGACCTTGTTCCGCGTCCAGAACCGGAAACCCTCCGGTCCGTACATGTGTGTGTCGCCGAACAGCGACTCTCCCCATCCGCCGAACGAGTAGTAGCCCACGGGCACGGGGATCGGGACGTTGACGCCGACCATGCCGGCATCGACGTCGAACACGAACTGCCGGGCCGCCCCGCCGTCGCGAGTGAATATCGCGGTGCCGTTCCCCCATCGATTGGAGGCGATCAGATCGATGCCTTCGTCATACGTGTCGACCCGCACGACCGACAGCACCGGCCCGAAGATCTCGTCGGTGTAGACCGTCATGGCCGGTCGGACTCGATCGATCAGCGTCGGACCGAAGTAGAACCCGTCGCCCTCGAACTCGAGGTCACGCCCATCGACGACCACTTCCGCGCCCGCCTCGGCGCCGGCGGCAACGTAACCGGCGACTCGCTCACGATGCTCACCGGTGATGAGCGGACCCATGTCTGTGGATGCCTGGTCGCCGGGACCGACCACCAGCCCCTCCATCCGTTGCGTGATCGCTTCCACCAAGGGGTCGGCGATGTCACCGACGGCAACAACCACCGCTATCGCCATGCACCGCTCGCCTGCCGAGCCGAAGCCCGCGTTGACGGCAGCGTCGGCTGCGAGACCGATGTCGGCATCCGGCAATACGATCATGTGGTTCTTCGCGCCGGCGAGAGCCTGAACGCGCTTGCCGTGCGCCACCGAGGTTTCCTGGATGTGGCGAGCCACAGGAGTCGATCCGACGAACGAAACCGCCTTGACGTCGGGGTGAGTGAGAAGTCGGTCAACGGCGATCCGATCGCCATTGAGCACGTTCATCACTCCGGGGGGGAAACCCGCTTCGTTCATCAACTCAGCGATGTAGAGCGACGCAGCCGGGTCCTTCTCCGATGGCTTGAGGATGAAGGTGTTCCCCGCAGCGACCGCCATCGGGAACATCCAGAGGGGCACCATCGCGGGGAAATTGAAGGGGGTGATCCCCACCGTCACGCCGAGCGGTTGGCGCATGTCGTACACGTCGACGCCCGTAGAAGCCTGCTCGGTGAACCGGCCGGCGATGTTCGCAGCGACGCCCGAAGCGAACTCGATGTTCTCGAGACCACGAGCGACTTCACCGTCGGCATCGGGAAGCGTCTTGCCGTGCTGGATCGAGATACGGCGTGCGATCTCGGCCCGGTTCGCATCGACGAGTTCCCGGAAGCGATACATGAGCTTGGTCCGGGTCGCAAGCGACGTAGCTCGCCACGCCGGGAATGCAGCCGCGGCGGCAGCGACGGCGGCGTCCGTCTCCTCCACCGAAGCCAGATCGACTTCCCCTACCTGAAGACCGGTCGCCGGGTTGTAGACCGGCCCGACGTTCCCGGATGTGCCGGCGGTCGTGACGCCGTTGATCAGATGGTGGAAGCGTTCCACTGTGGCCCCTTCAGGTGTTGATGATCGTCGGATGTTATCGCTCCGGGCGTTCATCGATTCGATGACGGAGCGTGACTCTCGCGATCCCTATCGGTCGGATCGGGAGTGAGCCGCAGTGTGACATCATGTGGCCATGTCCGTCCTCTCCCGAAGCTCATGACCGACGCCGAACCCGTCGGTACCCTCGACGGCTCATCCGATGAGTTCCAGACCGGGCTCGTCGCCACCATCGCCGGTGGTCACGCCGTCCACGACACCTACACGGCGTTCCTACCTCCGCTCCTGCCCCACTTCGTAGAGACGATGTCACTGTCCAACGCGGCGGCCGGCTCCCTGGCAGCATTCCTCCAGATCCCGTCACTGTTCCAACCGGTAGTCGGACACCTCGCCGATCGAACCACGCTCCGCTGGATCGTCATCCTCGGCCCGGGAGTGACGGGAACAGCGATGAGTTTCCTGGGGTGGGCACCCGGCTACGTCGCCCTAGCCTTGCTGCTCCTCGTTGCCGGCGTGAGCGTCGCCGCCTTCCACGCAACGGCGCCAGTTGCCATCGGGTACCTGTCGGGCAATCGGCTGGGCAGGGGCATGGGTTTCTGGATGGTCGGAGGCGAACTCGGACGAACGATTGGTCCGCTCATAGTGGTGAGCGCGCTGGCCGTGATGTCGATGAAGTCGATGGCGTTCCTATCACTTGCCGCCATCGCAACATCGGTGTTCCTCTACTTCCGATTGCGCGACGTGCCGTTGCGAACCCGCGGCGACGGAGAGCAGATTCCCTGGCGAACGGCAGTTCGTGCGATGCGCGGGGTCATGCTGCCGCTGGGCGCCCTGGTCTCCCTGCGCAGCATGATGGTGATGGCGGTAACCCTCTTCCTGCCCCTCTATCTCACCCAGGAGGGTGCGAGTCTCTGGCTGGCCGGTGCGGCACTTTCGATCGTTGAAGCCGCAGGAATCGCAGGAGCGTTCACCGGGGGATGGATCAGTGACCACATCGGACGACGGGTCGTGATGATCCTCGGACAGATCGCTGCCCCTATCGCTCTCTTGGCATTCCTGGCGGCCGACGGTTGGGTGCGGGTCGCGATCCTTCCGATCATCGGCTTCTCGCTGCTGGCGGTTCCGCCGGTTCTGATGGCGCTCGTCCAGGAGCAGTTCCCGGAGAGCAGAGCGCTCGCCAACGGCGTCTACCTGTCGATGAATTTCGCCATCCGATCGATAGCGGCCATCGCGTACGGCCTCTTCGGTGACGCGTTCGGCCTCTCGACATCCATGTACATCGCTGCGGCGGCGATGTTCGTCGCGCTGCCACTGATCTGGATGATCGCGCCTTCGGCTTCGCCGACGTCGGTAGTCAGTAGTCAGTAGTCAGTTGTCAGTTGTCAGTTGTCAGCGAAGGCTTCCGTCCTGCTGGCGGCTGGCAGCTCCTTGCTTCGAGCTGGTGACCAGTGACCGTTCAGCAGTCGGTCAGCGCTGCTAATGCTCTACAGATCTCGGTTCGTCGCTGAGATATCGACCCGGCGAGCTCGGTAAGGAATGTCTTTCGAATGGGTTGAATGTTGTCGAACGCAGCGACGCATTGAACAACCAAGCCGTCTTCCCTGTCCAGGCGGATCTCGGTCGGGATTCCGCGAATGGTCCGCGTGACCGGAGCCACGACGATCCAGTCGAGAACTGGTATCGCCTCGGATCGCGTGATGACCAGCACAGGACGCCGCTTGTCTTCAGCCTCAGCCCACCAGATGTCGCCCTGGGCGGGAGTCACCATGGCTCTTCTCCGATCATCCTGACCGTGGCCTCGTCGGCCGACGCGACCTCATCTTCGGATTGTGGGTGGTCTCGATAGCCCCGAACGATCGCTTCGCCGATCCGTAGACGTTGCTGCTGGTCGATCAAAACTCGCAGACCACGCCGGACGGCATCGGACCGAGACTCAACGACACCATCCTCGACAAGTTCGTCGACGAGAGAGACAAGGTCCTCATTGACCCGGGTAACAAGTTGCGTCATGCACTTAGTATTGCACGATGCAATGCGCGCGTCCAGTGGTCCGTCGCTGATCCCGCGACGCAACCCGAAACCACCGTTCCGGCGTAACTATGGGAGCCGCCTCCCATAGTTACGCAAGAAGGAATCTGTTACGACTTCGCTTCCACCAGGGCTTCTTCGAACGCCGCCAGTGTCTCTGCGACGTCTTCGTCGCTGTGCGCCGAGGAGATGAACCACGGTTCCTTGGCATCGTCGACGGGCATGACTCCTCGGCGGATCATGCCGAAGATGATCTCGCTGTAGAGATCCTCGTCGTGACGACCGGTGTCCCGGTAGTTCTTCAACTCGCCCTCGCCCAGGAAGATCGAGAACATCGACGGGTGGCCGATGATCGACGCTTCCATCGACTGCTCGGCGAGGATCTTCTCGAGGCCGGCCATGAGGGCCGTGCCGGTCTTCGTGATCTTCTGGTACGGAACCCCTGTCGACAGTTCGGCGATCGTGGCGACCGTCGCCGCTGCACCAACGGAGTTGCCCGAGTAGGTGCCTGCCTGCATGACGCCGCCTTCGGCCCATGCCGACATGATCTCTTCCCGGCCACCGACCGCTGCGATCGGGAACCCGTTCCCCATCGACTTCGCGTACATGCCGATGTCCGGAACGATGCCCATGTACTCGGCGGCGCCGCCGAGTCCCAGGCGGAAGCCCGTCTTCACCTCGTCGAACATGAGCATCGAGCCCCACTCCTCGGTGATGGCACGGAGACCTTCCATGTACCCGTCGTCCGGCATGAGGCCGAAGACGTTGCCGAGTGCCGGTTCCACGATGATGCCGGCGATGCGATGCCCGTCGCTCTTGAAGAGCTTCTCCATGAACTCGAGATCGTTGAAGTGAGCGATCCGGATGTAGTCGCGAATCGTCGACGGCACGCCGGACGAGACCTCGAACGGCACCGGAGAACGGCGGTTTCCGAGGTTGCCGAGTGGGGCGCCGGCAGTGCTGTAGCCGACGTAGTCGTGAGCACCGTGATAGGCACCTTCGAACTTGACGATGAGATCGCGCCCTGTGACGGCCCTGGCAAGACGGATGGCATGCATCGTCGCTTCGGTACCCGTGTTGGTGAACCGAAGTGCGTCGAGCCACGGAATGGCGTTGCGCATTGCCAGCGCCGCTTCGATCTCGAGTGCCGTCGTCATAGCGAAGACGGTGCCGCGTGCGGCGGCTTCGGCGACAGCGTCGGCGACGGGCTTGTGACCGTGCCCGAGGATGATCGGGCCGAACCCGAGTTGGTAGTCGATGTAGCGGTTGCCGTCCATGTCGTAGACGTAGGCGCCCTCGCCCCGGTCGATGACGAGCGTGTCCTCATCACCCCAGTAGCGGAACCCGCTGGACACGCCGTTGACGAGCGCTTCTTTGCCACGGCCGAACCACTCGGCCGTCTTGGGACCTTGAATACCCATGTCTCTCACCTCTGGTTGCGGTCGATCGAGATCTGCCGATCGACAATGACGCCTGCCGATTGTACCGGTGAGCGCGTCTTCCTCATCTGACCCGACACCGTGTCGAAGAAGCGCCTCGGAGATGTGACCCGGGATCGAAACGACTATCGTCCCGTTTCAGATCGAGCGGCGACTCCGGGGCGGGGCCTCACAGATCGGTCCGCCCCAAAGGCGTCCGAAACCGAGGGAGAGCACGATGACGGCGGCTGTAGGCATCCGGGAAGTCACGAAGCGATTCGGTACCGACGTCACCGCAGTGGACAACGTCTCCCTCGACATCGTCGACGGCGAGTTCTTCTCGCTCCTCGGACCATCGGGCTGTGGCAAGACGACGATGCTCCGCATGATCGCCGGCCTCGAGTTCCCAACCGAAGGCAGCATCCAGATCTTCGGCGAGGAGCTAGCCCTCCGGCCACCCAACAAGCGACCGGTCAACACCGTGTTCCAGTCGTATGCCCTGTTCCCGCACATGACCGTCGAGAAGAACGTTGCATTCGGACTCGAGATGCGCAAGGTCGGCAAGGCCGAGACCACCGAACGCGTCGCCCGGGCCATCGAGGCCGTCCATATGAAGGGCATGGAGAAAAGGAAACCGAATCAGCTCTCCGGCGGTCAGCAACAGCGTGTTGCCCTTGCCCGCGCCCTTGTGAACCGGCCGAAGGTGCTCCTCCTCGACGAGCCGCTGGGTGCCCTCGATCTGAAGCTTCGTCAGGCCATGCAGATCGAACTCAAGGACATACAGGCCGAGGTCGGCATCACGTTCATCTACGTGACCCACGACCAGGAGGAAGCCCTCACGATGTCGAACCGTATCGGCGTCATGCAGGACGGCGAACTCCTGCAGGTCGGAACACCCGAGGAGATCTACGAGCGTCCGGTCAACCGGTTCGTCGCCGAGTTCATCGGTGAAACCAACTTCGTCGATGGTACGGCGACAGAAGAGGATCGTGTCCGCCTGACCGATGGGACCGTGGTCCACGCGATCTCCGACGCCCCCACCGGGACCGACGTCACCCTCACGCTCCGCCCCGAGAAGATCCAAATACACACCCGAGGGGCAACAGACATCAACCCCGAGCGGAACCAAATCTCAGCAACCATCACGCGGCAGCTCTACTACGGAGAGTCTCTCTACTACGAGCTCAAGATCTCGGGCGGCGAACTGCTTGATGCCCGACTTGAGAACATCCCATCTCTGAGACGATGGGACGTCGGATCAGAGGTAACGATCAGCTTCCACCGGGAGGCCGCTGAGGCACTGACCTCATGACGATGCTCGATGATCGTCCATCGGAAGAGGCCAATCCGGAACTCGAGAAGAAGGCCGAACGCGCCGAGGGATGGCGCGGGTTCTTCATCGCACTCCCGACCTACGCCTACCTGGTTGTCTTCTTCGTCCTTCCGCTGCTCATCATCGTTGTGTTCTCGTTCGCAGAGCGCAGCCGAACCGGCAAGCCTGTGCTCGGGGAGTGGACGCTCGAGTGGTGGATCAAACTCGGCGAGCCGCTCGTTCGCACGGTCGCCATCCGGAGCGTGTGGCTTGCGTTCCTCAACACAGCGATCTGTCTGCTCATCGGCTACCCGTTCGCCTACTGGATCGCGACCCGCAAGAGCGCTATCACTCGCAACTTCCTCCTCGTCCTCGTCCTCATCCCCTTCTGGTCGAACTTCCTCGTCCGCACCTACGCATGGAGGACCCTTCTCGACTCGAACGGCCTCATCACGAAGGTCGGCGAGTGGACGGGCCTCTGGGGGAAGATGCTCTTCACGGAGCCGGCGGTGTTCCTCGGCCTCGTCTACGGCTACCTGCCGTTCATGGTGTTGCCGCTCTATGCGGCCATCGAGCACCTCGACTGGAACCTCGTCGAGGCGGCTCGCGATCTCTACGCCGGTGCCTGGAAGGCGTTCAGGAAAGTCACCCTGCCTCTCTCGAAACCGGGGATCATCGCGGGATCGATCCTCGTGTTCATTCCGAGCCTCGGCGCCTACGTCACGCCAGACCTGCTCGGCGGGGCGAAGACGACCCTGCTCGGGAACTACATCGTCACCCAGTTCAAGTCGGGCAGGAACTGGCCGTTCGGGGCGACCCTGTCGGTCACCATCCTCGCCGTGATGATGGTCGCGACCATCATCTACTTCCGGAAGGGAGGGAAGACGCTGTGAGTGTTCAACAGGGCACCGCTCATCGTCCTTGGGTCGACCGGCTGCTCAGCGTCAGCGGATGGCTCGTCTTCGCCTTCCTCTACCTTCCCATCGCCATCCTCGTGATCTACTCGTTCTCGAACAACAGGATCGTCGGAATCTGGGGAGGGTTCACCTGGCGGTGGTACGACCGGATGATCCACAACCCCGAGATGATGGGGGCGCTGTGGAACTCGGCCAAAGTGGCGCTGATCTCGACGATCTTCGCGACGGTGCTCGGGACGATGGCAGGCATCGCGCTGGATCGCTACCGGAAGTGGCTGGGGAAACAGGCCTTTGACGTGATCATGTACCTCCCCGTCATCATCCCCGAGGTAACGATGGGCGCGATGCTGCTCATCTGGTTCACGCAGGTGCTCCCGATCAGTCTCAGCATCTGGACGATCGTCCTCGGCCACATCGCGTTCTCCACCTCGTTCGTCGCGATCATCGTGCGGGCCCGCCTTGCCAACCTCGACGACTCGCTCGAAGAAGCCGCCATGGATCTCTACGCGAACAGATGGACCACATTCAGAAGGGTGACCCTGCCGCTCATCATGCCGGGAGTCATGGGCGGAGCACTGCTCGCTCTGACCCTGTCTCTGGACGACGTGATCATCACCGAGTTCGTCCAAGGGCCCGGCGCCTCCCTGCTCCCGGTCTATGTCTTCGGACTCATCAAGAAGCAGGTCACTCCAGAAATCAACGCAGTTTCGACACTTATGCTTGCGGTGTCGATGGTGCTCGTCTTCATCTCCCTGGGTTTCCAGGCGAGGTCGAAGTCGGGTGGAAGCAACAAGGAGGCATAACAATGAGACGACTACTGATCCTGCTGGCCGTGGTGGCGATGCTCGCCGCTGCCTGTGGCAGTTCATCCGATGAAGGGACCGAAACCACGGCTGGTGGAAGCGACGAGACCACAACGACCGCTGCAGCCAGCACGGAAGAGACCACAACGACCGCTGCCGGTGGCACGGAAGAGACCACGACGACCGCTGCTGCTGATGGGGAAGAAAGCGAACTCCAGGCCAAGGTCAACGCGTGCGCACCGGAGGAGACCGACGGCGATCTGAACTTCTACAACTGGACGGAGTACATCCCCTACGGATCCGCGGCCGAGGACTACGAGGTCACCGATCTCGTGGCGGCGTTCGAAGAGAAGTACGGCGTCAAGATCATCCAGACCTTCTACGAGGACAACGAGACCATGCTCGCGCAGGTCGAGGCCGGCGGGGCTCCGTACGACCTCATCGTTCCGTCCGACTACATGGTCTCGACGATGACGCATCCGGACGTGGATCTTCTCGCCAAGATCAACAAGGACGCGATCCCGAACCTCGCGAACCTCGATCCACTGTTCAGCGGCCTCCCCTTCGACCCTGACGGCACCTACTCCGTGCCATACCAGGCAGGGACCAGCGGCATCGGGTACGCGTACGAGTTCGTCGACGACTCCGAGGGGATCTCCTGGGGTCTCATCTTCGATCCCGAGATGAGCGCACCGTACGCAGGGCTGATCTCGATGCTCAACGATGAACGCGAGACGCTCGGCGCCGCCCTCAAGTATCTCGGATACTCAGTGAACACCACCGATCAGGCCGAACTCGATGAGGCCACGGCGATTCTCAAGGACGCCAACGAGCGGATCGCTGCATACGATTCCACTTCCTTCGACGACCTGCTCCTCCAGGGTGAGTACGTCGTTTCCCACGGATGGAACGGAGGGTTCCTCGGGTCGTACGATGAGGCGTCAAACGATGACTACGACGCCTACGAGGACTACGGCTATGCGCTGCCCATAGAAGGCGGCATCGTGTGGGTCGACCTCATGGCGATCCCCGTGACCGCCGAGCACCCGTGCACAGCGCTCACGTTCATGAACTTCATCCTGGACGCCGAGGTGGGCGGGGAGTTGACGAACTACACGTACTACATGAGCCCGAACCTCGCGGCCTACGACTACATCGACCCGGAGATCCTCGAAGACGAGATGGTCTTCCCGACTGCGGAAACGATGGCGCAACTCGAGTTCATCGCCGACCTCGGCGACTTCGGACTCAAGTACTCGGACGCCTTCGCGATAGCGAAGGGCTGAGGGACCACACTCGACATGAGAGGGGGCGGCGGCAGCCGCCCCCTCTCTTTGTCTCCCGTGGTCCGTATCCCGTATCCCGTAGTCCGTAATCCGTAGTCCGTAGTCCGTGAAAAACGTCTCTGGCTCATAGTTCATAACTCGCTACTCGGTACCATCTCGGCCATGAGCACTGCATTCACCAACGGGGCCATCCACGGCCATCCCTCCGCCGACACGGTTCTCGTCGAGGGCACCACGATTGCCGCCATCGGTGGCGACGAATTGGCGAAGGACGCCACCGACGTCATCGACCTTGGCGGGCGGCCGCTCTTCCCCGGGTTCCAGGACGCTCACGCTCATCCTTCGATGGCCGGTCTCGAACTCGTCTCGTGCTACCTCGCCGAGACGCCCGCCGACGAAGCCGCCTATCTCGGCGTGGTCGCCGAATACGCTGCACGATCGGACAGGCCATGGATCACGGGAGCCGGATGGTCCATGGAAGCCTTCGACCGGGGGATCCCGACTGCCGCAACGCTCGACGCCGTGGTCTCAGACCGCCCCGTGGTGCTGTGGAACGCCGATCATCACGGCGTCTGGGTGAACACCAAAGCGCTCGAGATCGCCGGTATCACTGCCGAAACGCCCGATCCGGACGATGGCCGCATCGACCGGGACGAACACGGCAACCCCATCGGATCACTCCAGGAGGGTGCGGCCAAGTTGGTGCAAGAACTCATCCCGGAGTTGACGGAACAGGAGCGGATCGACGGCATCCTTGCCGGCCAGACATACAACCTCGCCCTCGGGATCACCGCATGGCACGACGCCTGGATCGGTCCCAACAGCCACGACGCCTACGTGGCGCTCGACGGTCGCGGCGGCTTGATCGGCGCCGTCATCGGCGGCCTCTGGTGGGAAAGAGACGAAGGTACTGAGCAGATCGCCGAGTTCGTCGCACGACGGGACTCAACGCCGGCCGGGCGCTACCAGGCGACCGCCATCAAGATGATGCTCGACGGAGCGGCGGAGAACTACACCGCTTCGATGCTCCGCCCCTACCTCGACGAGTCCGGAGCCACGACCGACAATCGGGGAATCGACTTCATCGATCCGGAGGACCTGAAGCGCTACGTCACGATGCTCGACGCTGAAGGGTTCCAGGTCCACTTCCACGCTCTCGGTGACCGTGCCGTTCGATACGGCCTTGATGCCGTCGAAGCCGCTATCACCGCGAACGGCGATTCGGACCGCCGGCATCACCTCGCCCACCTCCAGGTTGTCGATCGGGCAGACCTGCCCCGTTTCGCCCAACTCGGCGCCGGCGCCAACGCCCAGCCGCTCTGGGCCCGCCACGAAGAACAGATGGACCTGCTGACGATCCCGTTCCTCCATCCCGACGCTGCCAACCACCAATACCCGTGGCGATCGCTTCTCGACGCCGGTGCAACTCTGGTGTTTGGATCGGACTGGCCAGTCTCCTCTCCCGATCCCCTTCTGGGCATCGGCACAGCGGTCTCAAGGACTCGACCCGGTGCGCGCCCCGAACCGCTCCTCCCCGAACAACGGATCACGATGGACGAGGCGATCACGGCATACACACAGGGATCAGCCTGGGTCGGCCACCGAGACGATCACACCGGTCGGATCCAGATCGGCTACGACGCGGACTTGGTCGTAGTAGATCGTCCGTTGGAAACAGCAGAAGACGCGTTTGCGGCGTCTGTGGATCTCACGATGGTGCGGGG
>JAUXCV010000206.1 GCA_030618675.1 Acidimicrobiia bacterium
CCACACCTGCGTCGAGGGCGGCCTGGGCGTAGAACTTGGTGGCGACCTCCGAGCCCACCGGCAGGTACGACACGAGAACATCGGCGTTCGTGTCCTTCAGGACCTGAACGACGTCGACCGGCTCCGCGGCGGATTCCTCGACTTCGTCGACGTAGAACTTCCCGAGACCGTCGAGGGTCGGACCCCGCATGACCTGGATGTCGAGACTGGGTACTTCGACGAACTCGATCGTGTTGTTCTTTCCGGCCCACATGGCCTTCGAGACGTCCTGGCCGACCTTCGTGGCGTCGACGTCGAAGGCGGCGACGAACTCGACGTCACCGACGTGGTATCCACCGAGATCGATGTGCATCAACCCGGGGACCTTGAGGGACGGATCGGCGTCGCGGTAGTACTCGACGCCCTGGATGAGAGAGTTGGCGCAGTTACCGAGCCCTGCGATCGCAACACGTACTTTGTTGGACATGGTCTCCTCCTCGTTCTGTGAACTCATGCGCCGGCTGTGGCGCTTCGCTCGCCGGCGATGAGTTCGTCGAGCCAGGCGATGTCCGCCTCGGTCGACCGGACCCTCCGCTCCATGAGCGCCATTCGGTACCGATCCGGGTTCCTGGTGCTGCTCCGTGCCCCCCGGAAGGAGCGCCGTGCGCCGTGAAGCCGGTCCTGGAGTGCCGTCCTACGGTCCTCGAGGACCCCGAGACGGCTCTCCGGTTCGACATACCCGAGAAATGCCAGACGGAGCTGGAAGTCCCGGTCCGAATCATCACCGGATTCCGCCAGCATCTCGCCGAAGCGGATGCGCCCCGTCTCCGTCACCCGGTACGCCTTGCGACGTCCTTCGCCCTTGGCGGCCTCGATGAACCCCTGCTTCTCCAGGCGCCTGAGCGCCGGATAGAGGGACCCGAACGAGACCTGCCAGAAGCCGAGATCGCCGAGGGCGCGCTTCAGCTCATAGCCGTGTCGCGGCTGTTCACGAAGCAGTCCAAGAATGGCGAAATCGAGCACGATCGGTCTCCGATATATCGAATCGATATAAGTATATCGGTTCGATATATAATCGTCAACCCGCTCGTTCCTCGTCACAGGTTCGCTCTAACCTCGCCATCGTGACTGCTCACGAAGCTCTCGGCCGATCCGTCGTCATCGAACCCGACGCGCCCGTTCCCGAACCGTGGAGAGGATCATCGGTTGTGCTCGTCGATGAGGCGGCGCTCGCTGATCCGGAAGCGACGATCGACCGGCTCCATCGCGCATGGTCGACCAGGGAAGGAGTCGTTATCGAACTCGGTGTTGATCCTTCTGTTCTCCGAGCGGCCGAGACCGAGGGCAGGGATCCCTACGAGATCGGGTCCACGTTCGTCTTCCCACTCGAACGCCTCCACTTCCTCGTGTGGGCCAACAGCTATGACTCCCGCAACGGTGTGCCCAAGTGGTGGTGGGCGGTCAAGGCTGCGGCGGTTGGCGCAACAGAAGGACGGCCGGCCGACGTCTTGCTCCCTGATGGAACTCCGGCATGGATCGATGGGGGTCCTCGTGGACCGATCGAGACAGACGAAGCGATCGTGCACGCGGAATCCGTAACGCTGGGGCGCCTCGACCCGGCGCCGGCCCACCAACCTGTGGACGCGGGGCTCGCCGCCGATCAAGCTGCTGCCGCGAATCATGCATCCGGACCCGCTCGGATCATCGCTCCCGCGGGTTCGGGCAAGACCCGAACACTCACCGCCCGGCTCCGCCATTTCCTCGACGACCGGGCGATCGAACCGGCGACGGTCTGTGCGCTCGCCTACAACACGAAGGCGGCGGCGGAGCTCCGTCAGCGGGCCGGGGCCACAAGGGGTGCCCTCGTGAGAACCGTTCACTCTCTCGGATGGGAGATCCTCCGCGATGCTCGCGGCGATCTGAGACTTCTCGATGAGAGAGAAGTGAGATCACGTCTCGACCCCATCGTGCAGGCGCCGAGACGGCCCAACACCGACACAGTCGGCCCGTACATCGAAGCGCTCGCGGAAACGAGGATCGCCCTCAGGTCGCCCGAGACCGTTGAGGAAGAGCGCGACGACGTCCCCGGATTCACCGCGCTCTACGAGCAATACCGAGATCGGCTGAAGCGTCGCAACGAAGCCGACTTCGACGAACAGGTCTACGGAGCGATCGAGGTGCTGCTCTCCGACCCGGCTCTCCGCCATCGCTGGCAAGACCGGTGCCGTCACGTGCTCGTCGACGAGTTTCAGGATCTCACCGGTGCCTACTTGCTTCTCATACGGCTCCTCGCCTCTCCGCAACTCGATGTGTTCGGTGTCGGTGATGACGATCAGACGATCTACGGATACGCGGGCGCCGATCCGAGTTATCTCATCGACTACGACCGGATCTTCCCCGGAGCCGACTCGCATCCGCTGGAGGTCAATTACAGGTGCCCGGTACCGGTGGTCGCCGCCGCGACGAACCTCCTCTCGTACAACGATCGGCGGATCGAGAAGACGATCACGGCGGCGGTCGATGCGGTCGATCGACCCGATGCCTTCACGGTCGATCGTGTGGATGGAGAGCAACTCGGCGTTGCCGCTGCGGACGTCATCGTGAGGTGGCTCGAGGAGACCGATCCGCGCGATGTGGCGGTCCTCGCCCGCGTCAACTCCGCCCTTCTCCCCGTCCACCTCGCTCTCGCCGAACGGTCCATACCGTTCTCGTCACCGATCGGCAGGGGGATACTCACGCGCACCGTCATCTCGGCGACGCTCGCCTGGATGCGTCTCGGTCTCGATCCGGAACGCATGGCACGAACGGATCTGATGACGGCGGTTCGGAGGCCATCCCGCGGACTCAATCGACTTGCCACCGACCTCCTTGGTGGGAGACGCTTCTACGACCTCGGGGCGGTGGTCACAGCGGGGGCAGATCTCTCCGGCAAGCAGGCTCAACGGTGGGACGGCTTCGCTGAAGATCTGGAGCGTGTAGCGATCGCTGCGGAGAAGGACGACGCAGCGGCCCTTCTCGACGTCGTGATCCGGCGTGTCGGGTTGGAGTCCTCGGCGCTGGCTCTCGATAGTGGTCGAAGTCGCGCCGACCGCTCGGCGCAGTCCGACGACCTCGTGGCCCTGCGGCGAGCGGCGGCGATCCATCCGACCGCTTCAGACTTCGAGACATGGCTCACCGAGATGATCGACCGATCGGGTCCGGACGGCGTGACCTTGTCGACGGTGCATCGGGCGAAGGGCCTCGAATGGGACCGGGTGGTCGTATTCGGCGTCGATCGGGGTTTGCTCCCACACGACCTTGCAACCGATCTCGAGGAAGAGCGACGGATCCTCCACGTGGCGATCACGCGAGGCATCCAGCAGGTCACCATCCTGTCCGACATCGACAAGCCGTCCCGGTTCCTCGACGAACTCACCGGAGATGCGTCAGGAACGATCGAGCCGGAGCCGATCAGACGGAGGAAGCGCCCGGAGAAGAAGATCCGGAGAGTCGGCGCCGAAGTGGGTGACATCGTCACCGCTCGCGGCGGTATCAGCGGCGTCGTGGCAGACATAGACGCAGACGGCATCTGGGTCGAAGTCGAGGGAGGAGGACAGGTTCAGGTCCATTGGGGAGATGAGATCAAGGTGGAGGATCGGAAGGGTCCCCTAACGCCCGTGCCGGAGATGATCACCCCCGATGCGGATCTCGTCGAGCGATTGAAGGCGTGGAGACTCGAGACCGCACGAGCGACGGGGATGCCGGCGTACGTGATCCTCCACGACGCGACGATCGAGACGATCGCAGGAATCCGGCCACAGACGGAGACCCAACTGGCCTCGGTCCCCGGCATCGGCCCGGCGAAACTCGAGGCGCACGGAGACGCCATCCTCGAGATCTGCGCCGACT
>JAUXCV010000487.1 GCA_030618675.1 Acidimicrobiia bacterium
TCGATGATGATCACCTGGTCGGCCACCGTTTGCACCTCGGCGAGGAGGTGGCTCGATACAAGGACCGTCCTTCCCTCTTGAGCCAGCTCCTTCAGAAGGGTTCTGATCTCGACGATGCCCGCCGGGTCGAGGCCATTCATGGGCTCGTCGAGGATCAGGATGTCGGGATCACGCAACAGCGCCGCCGCTATCCCGAGGCGTTGCTTCATCCCAAGCGAGTATTCGGACACGCGGTCTCCGCGACGGCTGGTGAGCTTGACGATCTCGAGGACCTTCTCGATGCGAGCTTTGGAGTGTCCGTCGAGTGCCGCAAGCGTCCTCAGATTCGTGTCTCCGGACAGCTTGGGATAGAACGCCGGGGTCTCGATCAGCGCACCGACGTGCTCCATGTACGCGCTGGGGTGTTCGATGGACTTGCCCAGGACGGTCGCCGTTCCCGACGTTGGGCGTACCAGTCCGAGCAACATCCTGATCGTCGTACTCTTGCCTGCGCCGTTCGGGCCCAGGAGGCCGACAACGCCTCCCCGCTCGACGTCAATTGTGAGGTCGTCCACCGCTTTCAGCGTTCCGAACTCCTTGGTGAGGCCCTCGATCTGGATAGCGGCGCTCACGAGACGCTGATTCCCTTGCTTCTACATGCCACGTTCGTCGATCCTTCCGACGCCCTGGTCTGTCCCGGGTTCGGTGGAGTTATCCGGAGGAGTCGGTGTTTGGCCGACTGCAGCCTGGAGAGTGCATAGGAACTCTTCGGGGTCGACTCGATGGATCTTGGCCGCCCTTTCAACAGTGAGCACTTTGGTGATGTACCTGCGGAGGCTGTAACCACCAACGCGTTTGATGCCAAACGTCTCCATCACATCGGCTATGTCTCCGTACTCGTTGAGGACATCCGACACCTTGGTATCCAGTGTGATCGCCAGTCCGGGGTTCGAGTTGTCGGTTCCGTTGTCGTCCATCGTGTGCCTGACCTTTCCTGGCGTATGAATCCAATCCGCGAGATTCCTACCGCTCCTGAACCTACCGCTTATTGGTACCGTCATCGGCGAAGCTCGGCGTGTCGCGGAGGCGGGCATCTGTGCTCTGGTGGGTGGTGTTTGAGCCATGGGCTACCCGGTGCCTCCGGCGACTCCTGCTCCGCCCGGTTCAAAGCCTGCCAGGATATCCTGGCACACATCGAACGCGACCTGATACTTCGGGTCGTCCTCGTTGAAGCCACCGAAGAGACCGCCTTCCTCGCCGGACTCTCCTGCGCCGTTGCCTCCCGGACCGAAGTTGGAGAGATCGGGGTCGTCCATGTCGTAGCCATTGTTACGCATGCACGATGCGAACTCGACCATGGTGTCCTCCATCTCGGTCATGTCGAAGTCGCCGCCACCGGGGCCGAAGGCAACACCGTCGAGATCCCCTTGGCAGGCACCGAACGCGCCCTCCATGACGTCGCGGTCGACGTCGTCGAAGGTGCCCTCACCCCCACCGCGTCCGAAATCGACGCTGCCGTCGGCGTTGACGGCGGGATCTTCGAAGTCGGGGACACCGTTGTCGCGCATGCAAGCCGCGAACGCAAGAAGGGCGTCCTCGTCGGCCCCAGCCGCAGCGGTCTCGGCCTCCAGAACCACCGCATCGGCTCCGCTCAGTGTTGCAACACCCTCATCCGCCGACTCGCCACA
>JAUXCV010000265.1 GCA_030618675.1 Acidimicrobiia bacterium
TCCCCCCGTCCTTCGGCCGGGGGGACATGGGGGGAGGCGCCGATCTCTCCAGAGTCCGTGGATTGAGACGAAGTGGGGGAGGTGGCCCGAAGGGCCGGAGGGGGCTCTGGGAGCCTGCACCGGAAGATGAGGTCGACGCCTCCGTACGGACTACGGACTACGGACTACGGGCCGGCAGGCTTAGCCAAAGAACGTGCTCGCTGTCTTGAACAGCCTCTCCGGGACGCCCCGGATCGAGTCGACGGCTTCTCTCAGTGGCACGGATTCGATGTTCATCGAACGGAGCGCCACCATCACACCGGACTCTCCGTTGATGGCGAGATCGGCGGCTCCGACACCGAGCCGTGTCGCCAGGACCCGGTCGAAGGCAGAAGGAGTGCCGCCGCGCTGAACGTGGCCGAGCACAGAGACGCGGGCCTCGAAGCCGGTACGATCCTCGATCGCCGCGGCGATGAGATAACCCACACCGCCGAGTCGGTCGAATCCGAACGCGTCCTTCTTCTGCTCGGCGGGTTCGTATCCGGGTGGTGGATGCACCCCCTCGGCGACGACGACGATCGAGTACTTGATGCCCTTCCGGTGCCTCCGACGAAGCGTGTCGACGATGTCGTCGATGTCGTACTCGTACTCGGGGACGATGATGGCGTCGGCACCACCGGCGATACCTGCGTAGGTGGCGATCCAACCCTTCGTTCGTCCCATCACCTCGACCACGATGACGCGGTTGTGGGACTCAGCCGTGGTTGCGAGTCGGTCGATCGCTTCGGTCGCGATGGCGACCGCGGTGTCGAACCCGAACGTCACGTCGGTGCCGCAGATGTCGTTGTCGATGGTCTTCGGCACACCGATGACCGGCAACCCTTCTTCAGAGAGCTTCAGCGCCGATCGCAGCGTCCCGTCGCCTCCGATCACGATGAGGCTGTCGATGCCGTTGGCTTTGATCGTGCGCTCACACGAGGCGTAGCCGTCGCCGTGAACGTAGGGGTCCATGCGCGACGTTCCGAGGATCGTTCCACCCCGGGTGAGGATGCCGCGCACGGCGTCCCGGTCGAGCGATACGGTCTGGCCGTTCATGAGGCCCTCCCACCCGTTCTTGATACCGAGCACCTCGGAGTCGCGCTCCTGAGCGCGAGCCACGATGCCTCGGATGACGGCGTTGAGGCCGGGACAATCCCCGCCGGCCGTCAGGACTCCAATGACGCTCATTCGCTGATCTCCCTGGCGCGGCCCTAGTAGAGGAACATCGGCTTGCCGGCGACGTGGCGCACCTTCGGCCGGTAGTTGATCGAGTCGTACAACTCGGTGACGTCGACGCGCTTCACACCCTCGCCGGTAACCGAGATCGGCACATGCGTGTACGTGCCCCCACGGAGCGAGATCATGCGTCCGGACGCACCTTCGAGAGCCAGGTCGGCCGCCATGACGGCATAGTTGCGGGCCACCATGAGGTCGAGAGAGTCGGGACGGCCCGACCGCATCAGGTATCCCACCGTCTGATTGATGATCCCCTGGCCGGTGCGTTCCTCGAGCAACTCCCCGGTGAACTGCCCGATCCCGCCGAGTTTGCGATGACCGTAGGCATCCGATTCTCCGGACAGCGCCATCTCTCCACCCTTGATCGTCGCGCCCTCCGAGATCGTGACCATCGCGTAGTTCGACGGGTTGTCGGTCTTGTCCTTCATGATGAGTTCCGAGAGTCGGTCGATGTCGAACGGAACTTCGGGGATCAGCGCACGGTCGACTCCTGCGAGGTACGCGGTGACCAGCGAGGTCTCACCCGAGTAGCGTCCGAAGAGTTCAACGACGGCGATCCGCTCGTGGCTTCCAGTGCTGGTGCGGAGGTTGTGGATGAACTCGACTCCCCGCGTCACTGCGGTCGAGAAACCGATGCAGTAGTCGGTGCCGTGGACGTCGTTGTCCATCGTCTTCGGAATAGCGATCACCGGAACGCCTTCTTCGTGCATGCGAAGTCCGTAGGAGAGCGTGTCATCGCCGCCGATCGGGATGAGCACGTCGATCTTCAGCGCTTCGATGACGCGCAGCACGTGATCCGTGGTGTCGAACGGTCCATCCCCTTCCGGGGGATCCCCGAGGAACGAGGGGTATTCCTGGCGACGGACCTTTGCCGGGTTGGTGCGACTGGTGTGGAGGAAGGTCCCGCCGGTGCGATCGACGGTTCGGACGTTGGCCGGGTTGAGATCGACGAAATTCTCTGCCATGGAGGCCGGGTCGGCGAGATTGGCGTTGAGGAGACCGCCCCAGCCGTGTCGGATGCCGATGACATCGTGGCCACCGTTGGCTACCCGCGTCACGACGGACTTGATCGACGGGTTGAGACCGGGAACGTCTCCGCCGCCGGTAAGGATTCCAATGCGCATGATGCTCCTTGAAAATCGGGGTGTCATCGAGGATAGGCAGGGTTGAGGAGCACCGCGGTCCGGTATCGCATGGCATCGCGGGTCGTGCTTACATAGCTGTAGTTCGTCCACCGAGGAGTCCCGTTGCCGCGCGACGGTTTCGCCCATCTTCACGTTCACTCCGAGTTCTCGATGCTCGACGGTGCAGCGCGCGTGAAAGACATGGTTCGTGCGGCGGCCGCAGACGGTCAGCCGGCGATCGCCATCACCGACCACGGTGTGCTCTACGGGGTCATCGACTTCTACAAAGCGGCAACGGACATCGGGATCAAGCCCGTACTCGGCATCGAGGCCTACGTGACGCCCGGTTCGCGTTTCGACCGGCTGCCCCGTCGCGAGGACAAGCGCTACCACTTGACGTTGTTGGCGGAGAACGAGGTCGGATACCGCAACCTCATGAAGCTCGCATCGAGGGCCTATCTCGAGGGCTTCTACTACAAGCCTCGCATGGATCGCGAACTGCTCACGGAGCACAGCGAGGGGATCATCGCGGCGTCGGGATGCCTGGGTGGCCACGTGCCGCAACTGCTCGCCCCGGATGGAACGGGCGAGGAAGGCAACATCGGACAGGTTCGCGACTACGACGCAGCGGTGAAAGCCGCTGCGATGTACCAGGACATCTTCGGCAAGGACAACTGGTTCATCGAAGTGCAGGACCACGGGATCGCCGGGCAGCAACGGATCATGGACGACCTGCTCCAGATCGCCACCGACATCGGCGCACCACTTCTCGCCTCCAACGACAG
>JAUXCV010000410.1 GCA_030618675.1 Acidimicrobiia bacterium
GGTCACCGTTGTAGGGGCCGGCAAGTACGGATCCACGACCGTCCAGCGTCTGGCTGAGGCCGACGTTATCGACGAGGTCGTGATGATCGATATTGTCGACGGGTTGCCTCAGGGCCTCGCCCTCGACATGAACCAATCGCGTCCGGTGCTCGGATACCGGACCATCGTGACCGGCACCAACGACTACGCCGACACGGCAGGTAGCGATGTTGTCGTCATCACGGCAGGTCTTCCCCGGAAGCCCGGGATGAGCCGTATGGACCTGCTCGGCGTGAACGCCAAGATCGTCAAGACCGTCACCGAAGAGATCGTCGCCTATTCCCCGGAGTGCGTGATCATCGTCGTCACGAACCCGCTGGATCAGATGACCACTCTGGCAGCGGAGGTCTCCGGCTTCCCGAAGGAACGCGTCATCGGTCAGGCGGGCATGCTTGATTCAGCCCGACTGGCGCACTTCATCGCTGAGCGGGCCGACGTCGACATCCTTGCGGTTGAGGCCGTCACGCTCGGAAGCCACGGCGAGACGATGGTTCCCGTACCGTCACTCTGCAAGGTCGATGGAAAGCCGATGTCCGACGTGCTCGACGAGGCCGTGATCGAAGAACTCGTCGATCGCACCCGCAAGGGTGGTGCTGAGATCGTTGCCTACCTCAAGACCGGATCTGCGTACTACGCCCCCTCCGCCGCGGCGGCTGCAATGGTGGAAGCGGTGGTCACGAACAGTGGAGCGGACATGCCGGTGTGCGCGTGGATGACCGGCCAGTACGGCATCGAGGACGTGTATCTCGGTGTCGTCGCCAAGCTCGGCGCCGGCGGCGTTACCGAGGTGTACGAAGCGCCATTGACCGATGAAGAGGTCGCGGGTCTCCGTGAAGCGGCCGTTGCCGTCAAGGCCAAGGTCGCCGACCTGGAGGAGATCGACTACTAGGCGGAAGTACTGAGTACTGGGTACTGAGACTAGGGGTCCGGGCCGCGATGCCCGGGCCCTTCTGTTCGTTCGTGGAGCGATGTCGAGCGTGAGAAGCAGGAGTCGTTGCCATATAAGGGTTCTTGCCCACGGATTGGGGTACCGTTAGGGTTACACCGCTGTGATTTACCTCAGCGCTAACGACCAACTAGGGAGGTCTCTATGAACAAGGGTGAGCTCATCGAAGCTGTCGCTCGTAATACCGGCGAGTCGAAGGCAACCGCTGCCAAGGTCATTGACGAAACTCTTGACGTCATCGTGTCCGGCGTTGTGAGCCAGGGCAAGGTCCAGATCACCGGATTTGGGACGTTCGAGGCGCGTGACCGCAAGGCGCGCACGGCTCGCAACCCCCAGACGGGTGAAGAAGTGAAGGTCGCGGCAACCCGCGTCCCTGCATTCAAGGCGGGCAAGGCGTTCAAGGATCAGGTCAAGCCCGGCTGATCCGAGAAGCGAAGCCAAACAAAGAAGGAGGGCGCCCACCGGGCGCCCTCCTTCTTTGAGTAGAGAGTAGAGAGTAGAGAGTAGAGAGCAGAAGGTAGGAAGTAGAAAGCAGAGAGGAGGGCGTTGCCGCCTCGGGTCTCTCTACTTTCTACTCTCTACTTGCTTAGAAATCGAGGTCGAGGGTGCTCGAGACCCTTGCGAACTCGTTGATGAGGCTCTGGTACATCATGACCTTGGCCATGTTGCCTCCGACCTTGATCTTGCCGGTCATGAACGCCATCTGGACGTTCAACTCGCCTTTAGCGATCGCCGCCGAGGTCTCGTAGTCGCTGGTGACCGAGGCATCGCTGTCGTCAAGAACTCCGAGCACCAGCGCTGCCGTGCCGTCGCCGACCGAGAGGTAGTAGCTGACGGCTCCGTCGGGAGCGTCGGTGACTTCGAACTGGAGGCCGAGATCGACGCCGGACATCGCTGTCTGGAATCCGGCATCTGCGTTCAGCGCCTCGGTGGCTTCGGTCATGTGCCCTTCGCTGAGGAACGTGGTCAAGGTGGATCCTTTCGTCGCTGTCGGTCAGAACTGATGATAGTGCCCAAATTTGAGTGACCGGTCAAGAT
>JAUXCV010000269.1 GCA_030618675.1 Acidimicrobiia bacterium
CCGATGCCATCGTGGTACCGAACTCGATGGCGTTCGACAAGATGGGCAATCTCTACATCACGGAAACGTTCTCGTTCGACGTTGCGGATGGATTGGCCCGCTACGAGTTCTGCACTGACTTCGGTACCGACGGCTGGTTCGGTCGTGGCGGGATCTGGATTGTCCCCAATGGCGGCGAAGCCGAACTCCTGATGCGACATGACCTGCTGACGGGGATGTGCTTCGACAATCCGATTCCGTTTCCGATCGGGGCGAACGGTCTTGCACTGCGTCACGGCAGCCTGATCGTCGCCAACACCGACAAGGCCCTGCTGCTTGAGATCCCGATTCTGAAGGGCGGCGGACTCGGGGAGATCACGATCGTGACTCAACTCACAGAATGGAGTCCGATGGGTCCGCCGATGATCGACGGCATTGCCCTTGACGTTCATGGCAACATCTACGCGGCCAACATCACCGGCAGCACCCTCGTTCGAGTGAGTCCCGACGGTGAACACACCGAAACGATCGCCACCTACGAGGATGGCCTCGACTTCCCGGCCAGCCTGGCCTTCGGCACTGGGAAGGGTGAGCGCCAGAGCGTGTTCGTTACGAACCTGGCCATGATGGAGCGAGAGGGTTTCGCGGGTCCGGGTTTCGCGAAGATCAGCGTCGGCCAACCGGGGATGCCACTGCCGTAGGAACACTGCGAAGCTGGTAGGCGGTGGGATCACGGAGACGATCGGGTCCTCCCGGACGGCCCCGGACGCACCCCGCCGCCGTCTGTCATGAATGTGGTCGTGCCAAGAGCGCTCTCCGGTGGCCGGCCGATCGTCGTCCGCCGACTCGACGGCGTGTTGGGGCGATATCCTCTAGTCAATGGGCCGGATTCTAGAATATCTCGTTTGAGGAGGTTCATCATGCGGGGGAAGACGATTCGCGTTCTCGTACTGGTCGTGACTGTCGGTCTGATGGCGGTCGGTTGTTCCAGCGACACAAGTGCGGATGGAGGTACGACCGCGGCGTCCGAGACGACTACGGAGGCAAGCGTGTCGAGTACGACAGCACCGGGATCGACCACGACATCGGGTGCCACCGATGGGGGCAACGCAGATGACGGCGCGGCGCCCGGGGGCGGTGAGTGCACGGTTGTCGTCACGGGCGACCGCGAGGACACCTGGATGTTCGAAGGTGGAGTGAACAGGGTCGGGATCGCCACCGACTACTGGTTCAGCGACGAAGCCCTGCAGGCAGCGGTCGAGGAACTCGGCGGCTCGTACGACGAGTTCGTCGCAAAGGGCGAGCCACTCGTCTCGTTCCTGGGTATCTGGTGTTCCGAGAGTGACGACCCCATGGAACCGGGGCAAGGCGTGGACGTCCGGGCCACGAACGCCACGCGCTCCGCGGATCTGGCGATGGGACCAGGGAGCTATCCGGTGGTCGGAGGCGGCGGGGTGATCGCCGACGGCCCCGCGGGGACGGTGGTCGCTGACGTGACCGTGATCGAGGACGAGATCTACGAGACCATCGCCGACTCGGGATCGCTCGAGATCTCCCGGTGGGATATGGCCGGGATCGAGGGATCGTTCTCGTTCGCGGCGCTGGAGATGTTCGCAGAGGATCCCAAGGAGATCCAGGTGACCGTCCAGTTCTCGCTCTCTTGCGAGACGCCGTGGCACACCTGCTGATCGAGCAGTCTTGATTCTGTGGCTCAGGGTGTCGCGAGACGAAGATCCTCGGTGCTGAAGCCGGTTCGCTCAGAAGGTGAAGGAGATCCTGATCTTCTCCGGATCGTCGGGATGCACAGTGACCGGAAAGCTCCTCCCTACCGTCGACTCGATCTGTGGGATGACTGTCGGCGGTAGTCCGACCTGCTTGCTCACGGCATACGGTTCTTCGCCGGGGAGGAGAATCTCGTAGTCGATCTGCTCGATCGGATTCGTTCCCTCGAAACGGCCGGTCGCCGCTGCTGCGACCACGGTGGCGAGACCCTGCTTTCCGTCGCGTTCGAGTTTGATGAGGTCGGTCTGTGACCAGCCCTCGGCGATGATGGTCGGTTGCGATCCAGGCGCCGAATCGAAGGTTGTGCCGGCAAGATTCGGCACAGGATCGTCCGGTGCGATGACCACGGCCTGTGGGTCATCCTGGTCTACGCGAACCGCGAACGTCGCCCCCGGTTGGAACTGAGCGAGTTGGTAGTGGCGGATAGTGGTGTTGATGGAGACCTCGTACGGTGGCACGGTCCGGTCGTCGATTCGGAGAACGAGACGGAGATAGGGCTGTCCATCGGTAGTGACGGACGCTCTCGAGCTGACCTCTCCGATACTGAGAATCGTTGCCGTGGCGGGCCGTCCGCTGATCCGGATCTGCTTGGAACGTTTGCCTCCACCCATGAAGACCACGGTCTTGCGAGAGAACCAATACATGGCGAACAAGGGCAGGACCACGATCACCCCGGCGAAGATGGCGATCCACAACCAGATTCCGATCGATTCCGAGAGGCTCTCCGCGTTCCAGACCCAGTAGATCGAGAAGCCGACCAGAACCATGATTCCGACGATCGTCAGCGCGATAGCACGGCCCATTCGTGTCCCCTTCCTTGGATCCGTGTCCCCATCCATAGCACTCGTCACTACGTCTCGCTAGGGCCGGAGGACCACCACATCGGGGGGTTGAGGTCTCTGTGGCAGCGCCACATTCACGGCGAGCGACCGCCGTCGGGACTCAGGGCGATGCGGAAGTAGGGTGTCACCATGAGGAAAAACGAACTCGACGGAGGCGCAGGGGTGGGGTCGGCAGCCTTCGAGAACGCCGGATCGCTGGTCACGGCAGACTGGCTTGTGGAGCGACTCGGGGATTCGACCGTCAGGATCGTTGATGCCCGGTACATCATCGAGATGGACGATCAGGGGCGATTCCGCGAGGTACCCGGGCGCGAATCCTTCCTGGAGTCCCACATCCCGGGAGCGGTGTTCCTCGACCTCGACGATCTCAGAGATCCCACCCATCCTGCTCACATCGTCGGCGCAGACACCTTCGGCGACATCATGTCCCGGCTCGGAATCGGCAGCGATGACGAGGTCGTTGTCTACGACACGGACGGTGGCATCTGGTCTGCTCGCCT
>JAUXCV010000286.1 GCA_030618675.1 Acidimicrobiia bacterium
TGTCACTCATAACGGATCCTCGGGTCGAGCACGCCGTAGAGGATGTCGACCAGCAAGTTGGCAACCATGTACACGATGACGAGGAATGTCGCGATGCCGACAACGACGGTCCCCTCCTGGGAACGAGTCGCATCGAACACGGCGCGACCGACGCCGGGAAGGTTGAAGATGGTCTCGGTGATGATGGCACCGCCCATGAGCGCACCGAGGTCGACGGCGAGGTACGTGACAACCGGTATCAGCGAGTTGCGCAGGGTGTGGATGCCGATCACACGTCGGGTGCTCAGACCCTTGGCTTTCGCGGTACGGACGTAGTCGGCCCGGAGGTTCTCCACCAGACTCGTTCGTGACAATCTGGCGATGTACGCGAGCGAGAGAGAAGCGAGAACGAAGGCAGGCAGCATCAGGCTCATCCACCCTTCCCGGTAGCCCGATATCGGGAACCAGCCGAGTTTCACGCCGAAGATGATCTGGGCGATGAACCCGAGTACGAAAACGGGGATCGAGAGCACAGCGAGCGTTGCCACGAGCACAAGGGAATCGAAGAACTTCCCCTTTCGCACCCCGGCCACAACCCCGGCCGTTAGGCCGATCACCACCTCGATCGCGAACGCGAGGAGCGCAAGCCTGATCGTGACCGGCAATCGATCCGCCATGAGGTCGCTGACCGGGCGGCCGCGGAAGTCCGTGCCGAAGTCACCCTTGAACACGTTCGTGATGTAGATCGCGTACTGCTTGTAGAACGGCTCATCGAGGTGGTATCGCTCCTGGAGCGCCTGCACGACCTCCGGTGCGAGGGGCTTATCACCCGACAGGGCGCGAATCGGATCGCCCGGCATGATGAAAACGAGAGCGAAAATGAGGAACGTGGCGCCGAAGAACACCGGGATGAACTGGAGCAAACGCCGTATCAGATAGCGACCCAACCGACTGCCTCCCGGGATCCGTTCCTGGCCGCTGGCAGTGTAACGGTCCACCTTCGGCCAATGCGAACCCGGGCCGGGGTCAAGAAGATCACAGTGATTCGATATCTCACATTGCGCGCGAGAGGGGCGGCCCGCAGGCCGCCCCTCTCATCCTTATCGATTTTCCGAACTGGATCAGCCGGCGTTCAGTTCGTCGTAGCCAACGATCGGCTTGTAGAAGCTGTTGTTCTGGAATCCGAGCGACGACCTGGCGCCGTAGCTCCACGCATCCACGTAGGACTGAGCCGTTACCGGCTCGCCGTTGTGGAACGTCCAGCCGTCCTTCAAGACGACGGTCCACGTGAGGCCGCCATCACTTGTTTCCATGGTCTCAGCGTTCGCCATGTACTGCTCGGCTGTCTGCGCATCGAACTGGATCAGACCGGTGAACAGGTTCCCCATGAGGACAGCCGTTCCCTCGGACTCGTTCGCGTCCGCCGGGAACAACGAAGCCGGTTCCGTCAGGTCCTGCGAGACCGCGCCGTCGTCCGACGTGATCGTCGTGTAGTCGACGTTGCTGTACGAATCCATAAACACGTTGTCAACGCCCTCATTCCACACGAACTGGTTCAGACCGAACCGGATCGGCATGGTGCGAGCATCAGCACAGAGAATGTTCTCTGCAGCTTCGTATTCGGCAGTGGCGCCAGCGGGATCTCCGGCGGCAGCCGCCGTCTTACCGGCCGCGAGGGCAGCGTCGAACTCGGGACTGTTGTACTCCGAAGCGTTCGACCCACCATCGGCCGCCGTCGAGTACGAGGCGTACAGCGGCTCGAGGAAGTTCAGCGCCGACGGGTAGTCCTGGCCCCAACCGAGACGGAATGGACCGGTGAACTCGCCGTTGTCGGCGTGGTCCAGGTAGTCGGCCCACTCTACGGTCTGGAACGTGACAGTGCTGGTGTCAAGATCGAGGGCGTTGCCCCACATGTTGACGACAGCTTCGACCCATTGGTCGTGACCGCCGCCCTGGTTGAACCAAACATCGAATCCGTCGAGCGGACCCGCAGCGTCCCAGAGGATCTTGGCTGCTTCCGGATCGTAGTTCCAACTTGCGCAGACATCGTCCCTACCGCCGAGGACCGGCGGAATCACCGAACTGGGAGCAACGCCGGCGTTGTTGAAGATCTTCTCGAGCAACAAATCGCGGTCGATTGCCATTGAGAGCGCCCTGCGGTGGTCCGGAGTGAACGTGTCATCCAGGTACTGCGGGAACGCCATGTACGTGAGGCCCGTGCTCGAGGACTGCCCGAAGCGATCCGGGAAGTCGGTGGGTGCCGACGCCAGGAAGTCAGGGTCGATACCGGTGACGACATCGAGGTTCCCGGCTTGAGCTTCCAGGTAGTTGGTCTTCAGATCAGTGCTGATGATGAAACTGAGCGCATCGATCGACGGCATGTTGCCGGCGTAGTCGGCGTACTTGACCAGGTCAATCGCCACGTCGTGATCCCATGAGCCACCCTCGGGGAACATGAACGGACCGTTGCCGATCGGCGCCTCGTTGAATCCGAGTGTGTTCTCGTAGGCCACCGACGGCAGCGGCAGATATGCCGTGTACGCCATCCGGAGCGAGAACTCCGGATCAGCCTCGACGAGTTCGATCGTGAAGGTCTTGTCGTCGATAACCGTCAACCCGGAGAGCTGGTTCTCGTCGGTCGGCGGTGCTACTTCTTCAGCAACCGTCGTTGTTGTTGCGTCGGGCGCTGCTGTTGTCTCGGTTGTAGCGGCGGTCGTTGTGGTCTCCGCCGCGGCCGTTGTCGTCGTCTCGTCTGTTGCGTCGTCCGAACCTCCACACGCCGCCGCTACAAGAGCGAATACGGCGAGGAGAAGAACGAAGCGCCATCGCATTGAATGCGACTGCATACCTTTGCCTCCTAGTTTGAGTCGAGTTCCCCCGACACTTCCGTGCCCCGGAATCGAACCGTCCAGAAGACCACCTGG
>JAUXCV010000483.1 GCA_030618675.1 Acidimicrobiia bacterium
CGTCCAGGGGGTGGCATCGTCCGGCGTCAAGGGCTGATAGGAGTTGGCTGATGGCTCTGATCCTGGAAGACGACTGGGTTTGGGATTTCTGGTTCGCACGTGACGGCGCGGACTGGCACGTCTTCTATCTTCGAGCGCCGAAGCCCCTCGGGGACCCCGACCTCCGTCACCTGAACGCGACCATCGGACACGCAAGATCCGTTGATCTTCGTCGATGGGAGATACTGCCCGACGCAATCACTCCCGGGCCATCCGGAACGTGGGACGACCAGGCCACCTGGACCGGGAGTGTTGTCCGATCGGGCGCGGCGTGGTGGATGTTCTACACGGGAATCTCGACCCTCGAAGACGGGAAGGTCCAGCGAATAGGGGCGGCGACGTCGGCCGATCTCTCGAACTGGGTGAAGCTTCCATGGAACCCCGTCTGCGCTGTCGATAGACAGTGGTACGAGACACTCGGCGGGGGCGCGTGGTACGAGGAGGCTTGGCGAGATCCGTGGGTGTTCGCCGACCCCGCCGACGGGGGGTTCCACATGTTCATCACAGCGCGGGCGAACGCCGGACCGCCCAACTCCCGCGGGGTTGTCGGGCACGCCACGTCCCCCGACTTGGTGAGGTGGACCGTCCGTCCTCCGGTCGCCGGTCCCGGATCGTTCGGGCACCTCGAGGTACCTCAGCAGATCTCGATAGCGGGCCGCCACTATCTGATCTTCTCCGTCCCCGGAGACATGCAGCCGGGAGTAGAAGCCGATCAGGCGCTGACCGGGATCGGCTACGCCGTTGCCGACGCTCCAGGGGGACCGTACCGGCCGGGACCGACTCCGTTCGTCTACGCCGATCGGCCCGGGACGCTCTACGCGGGCAGGATCGTCATCGACGACGATCGCCCCGTGCTCGTGGCAACCCTCCACAACGACGCGAACGGTGACTACGTCGGCGCGATCTCAGACCCGTTGCCGCTCGTAGTGGCGGAGAACGGTGCGCTGTCGGTGGAGGAGCCGAAGCTGTAGACACCGGCTCATTGATGGCTCTTCGGGTTTGGGCGGGGTGTGCCGACGAGGCCGGTAGTGAGTCGGGTGAAGCTTCGGAACGTCATACGTCGGACGTACTACTGCCTGCAGTCTCCCCGGTTCCAGCCGACCCCACTCACTTCCAAAGTGCCTCGTTGATCTGCCGGGCGGCCGGCAACCCAGTTCGGCCGGCGCGGCGGACCCGGCGCTAGCCGCGGGTCCGTTTCCTCATGAGAACGACCGCTGCAGCGAGGGCGGCCGCAGACAGAGCAACTGCAGCGCCCGTGAGCGGAGAAGGCCTCGGGATCGTTGGACCCACGCTGACCGGGCGCTGGAACTCGAGGATCGGCCAGTCTCGCTCCTCCGCGATCGCCCGTAGCTCCTTCTCAGGGTTCACGGCGACCGGATTGCCGACCACTTCGAGCATCGGTAGGTCGGTGATGGAGTCGGAGTAGGAGAACGAGCCGGAGAGGTCGATACCCTTACGCTGAGCGACGTCCTTCATCGCCTCGGCCTTGCCCGGCCCCATGGCATAGACCTCGATCTCCGGGATGAACCGCCCCTGCGCATCGGTCTTGATCTTGGTTGCGATGACCTCCCAGACACCGATGTGTTCGGCGATGGGGCGGACGATCTCCTCCGGGCTGGCGGAGATGATGATGACT
>JAUXCV010000164.1 GCA_030618675.1 Acidimicrobiia bacterium
GACCGAGCGACGAGGAGAGCTGCGATGACGATGTGGGGCCCGCGACCGCAAGGCCCCACTTGTCACCGGTTCTTCGTGCCGGATGTTGTCACTCAGTTGGGTAGTACATCTCGGACCTGTCGAAATCGATGTCGGACTTCGCTATGAGTCCGTCTTCCATGTCGAACGTCGCCGTCATCGCGGTCGAGAACGGCTCCTTCTCTGCGGCCGAGGGGCCGGTTATCCCGGTGACGAGCCACTCCACACTGAGGACACCTTCTGTGTCAACGAGAACACTCTCGCGTTCCATCGACTCGAAATCCACATAGTCGAAACCGTCGATCATGTGGGCTTCCAGAGTCGACGCAGCCGGCCAGGAGCCGTGCGGATCGACCTGGACTCCATCTTCCGTGAAGAGCGCTACAAGCGCTTGGGCGTCACCTTCGATGGCGGCAGCCTCGTAGATGTCGAGGAATGTCGCCATGTCATCGGGCAGAGCGCCGTCTTCCGTGGCGTCCGTGGCACTGCATCCCGCAACCAGGAGGAGCGCCAGTGATACGACAAGCATCATGAATCGTCTCGATGTCATGTGCCCTCCTTTCCAGATGTCCGCATCATCCGGCGACGCCCGCGTGCGGAGCGAGTGGAGGGAGCGTGGATTCGCCGTTCTAGCAAACGATCAGGCTGATCTGAGGACGAGACAGGGGCCGATCGGAGGAATCCGATCGGCCCACGCCCCGGTCGCCAGGAATGCGTTTCAGTTTCTCCGGTCGGAGGCGTCGTACGAGATCGTTCCTACGAGGGTTCCCCCTACGAGTCCGTAGCTTCCGTCACCTAGGAATACGGCCCACGTCGACCCTTCCGCTGATCCGACGGCGTTGGCGAACCGGCCGGTTCCTCCCGCGTACTCGTGATCGCAGGAGATGTCCCAGACGACCGGATCTGCGGTTGGAGAGGCCCGGCCGGCATACGTTGCGTTCAACCTGTCCCCGTTGGCCGCCTCGAAGTAGCCGGTGCCATTCGTGATCCTGCCGATAGCCATGTCGGTGCAGTGTCTCGCCGTCCCCGCCAATCGGCCGAGGTAGGTCCCGTGGCCACCGGTGAACACCATGGTGACGCCAACCGACTCCGGACCACACCAATCTGCCGGGTAGTCGATCGTGAACGGACCCGAGAACTCCACTTTGAACGGGCGCTCCTGGGTAGCCCCGGGATCGGCGGATGCCGCCACCGGGACTAGCAGCATCAGCGCGCTCAACACCACGAGCACCTTCACATATCTCGAAAATCGCATGTCTTGCTCCTCTCCTTGCTTTCCCAGGCTTGCGGCCTGGATCAACGTCGAACGGGTACATCGTCAGGTCGCGGGGGCGTGGAGAGCGAGTGGAAGCCGTGTGGATCCGGCGATCGCCCGGTGCAGGTGATCAGAGCCGCTCGAGAACTCGGCGGGCGGTGACGAGGTACGGTGTGTCGAACCCCTCGGTGAACCACGAATAGATCGGCAGAAGTGCCGCCTTGGCCTCGCCGACTGCTCCTGTACCCATGTGGGCGATTGCCAGATCGGTGGCGGCCCTGAGTTCAAGAAGCCGGGTATCGATCCCGCGCGCCGCGTCAACCGCTTTGTCGGCGGCATCGGTGGCCTCATCGGATTCGCCCAACTCCCCCATCAGGTCGCTGCGCCGCACCTGAAGGTGCGCGTAGCAGAGCCCTTCGAGGGATTCGGCAGCCACGGGAAGTTCGCGCTCAACTATCTCGAGACCCCGATCCGGACGCCCTCTCCGCTGCTCGATACCGGCCATCTGGGCGTACCAGTACCCACGGAAGGCGCCAACACCCATCGCTTCCCACGCATCGAGACCCTCCTGGAGTTCGGCAATGCCGGAGTCTGGATCTCCGGTCCAGCCAAGAGCGCATCCGCGGTAGATGTCCGCAGCAACCGACCAGAACTCGAAGTGCTCGGCCGCCGCGGCTCTTGCGAACTCCTCGTTGTGGCTCAGAGCAGCCGGATACTCACCGAGGATGAACCGAACGAGCACTCCTCCGATGCCGAGAGCGTGGCACAACGAGAACGGATGGCCGATGCTCCGCGCAAGGGCAATACCCTTCTCAGCCAATCGGATCGCCTGGTCGGGATAGCCGCGGTGAGCCATGTTGAAGGCATCCCAAACCAGGGCTTCGGGTCCGACCGCCTGGCCGAGGGCATACACCAGCCATCCATGCTGCTCCGGCTCGTAGCCCTGGTGAGCCGTCTCCATGTGGCTATGCCCCGACGAGAGTTGTCCCTGCCACGTTTCTTCGTATCCGACGATGTAATGACCCAGTACGGTCAGCCCGGGATTGGCAAGGTCCTCCGCTATCGCCAGCACTTCCCGCGCCACCCGCAGAGCATCCAGATGAGCGGCCCGGATAGTGGCGACATGGCTGAGTCCGCTCAGAGCGAGCGTCGTCATCGGAGATGGATCAAGCCGATCGCACAGCTCTCGGACGCGCGGACCGATTCGATCCAACTCCGGCGCCGTGTAACCCCGCACTGCCATCAGCGAGGCAGCGAGGGATACGAGCAGACCGAGTTCGAGGTTGTCCCGCTGCGGGTTTTCCGGGAGGTCGATGAGCAGTTCGGCGGCCCTCTGGTAATGCCGGATCGCCTCCTCATTGGCGGACATGCGGAACGCCCGTTGCCCGGCGAGTTGCAGATAGGAGACGGCGGGTTCGGTGAGTCCTGCCTCGTCGAAGTGGTGTGCCAGGTCCACGACGGGGGACTCGGAGTGGCCCCGGTACAGGTCTTCGACGGCCCTGCCGGTCTCCTCGTGGAGACGGACCCTCTCTGCTTCATCTAGCCGGCCGTAGAGATAGCGCTGGAAGAGAATGTGCCGGAACCGGTAGCGGGCAATGAGTCGGTCATTGACGCGGGAGACACCGAATGGCTCGATGAGGTGATGGGGCGATGAACTCTCCATACTCAGGCGAGCAGGCGCATCGGGGTCCTCTCTCACCGCTGCCACGGTCTCGGCAGTGAACTCCTCTCCCTGTACCGCTGCGACGGCGAGATCAGCCTGAAGGTCCCGTGGGAGCCGTCCGATGCGCTGGGCGATCACCGACTCCACCCTGGTCGGCAGCCGATCCCAGTCGAGGGACTTCCGAGCGCTCCACGCGCCCGCCTGGTTCCGGCGGATGTCGGCACGCTCCTGCATGTCTCGAACCATCTCCACGGTGAAGAGCGGGTGGCCGTCGGTGCACTCGAAGAGGCGGTCCCTGAATTGGGCGCCCAGCTCGTTCGGTTCCGAATCGATGAGAGCGTCGATGAACTCGCGGTCGGGGCCGAGTTCGATCGCGCAGTCCGGCATTGCCGCACACAGTTCATGGAGCACAGGCTCAAGCGGATGGGTTGCGCCCGCAGCGCCGGCAATCTCCTCGGGCCGATAGAGGCAGACCATGAGGATTCTCTTCCCCTCCAGACGCCTGGCAAGGTGCCACAGCAGAGCGATCGATCCGAGATCGGACCACTGCAGATCGTCGACGATGAGCAAGAGCGGATGAGTGGGCGCGAGTCCTTCCAGCACCGCCGTGTACTCATCGAACAGTGCGGGTTGCAATCGCTCCGGAACTGGAGGGCGTCTCATCACTGCCTCCGCGTGCATGCGGAGCCCGTCGAGCCACTCCGCTCCCGGCATCGCCTGCTCCACGCGCTCAACGAGGGGCGCCCCGCTCACCACGACGTTGAGAAGGCTCGGTCCGCGCTCGTACACCAGCCTCGCGGAGTGAGGGATCGCCTCCCAGAGACGAGTGGCCTGCTCCCGATTGGTCGCCCCGGCGCGAAAGAGAGACTCGACATCACCGGTCAACGCACCGAGGATGTCGCGGAACGGCAGATAGGGGTCGCCCAACCCTGCGTAGGCATTGCACCGCCCGTGAGCAACGAGGACATCGGGGAACGCCGTAGCGAGTTCCCGGAACTCAGTGGCGAGCATCGTCTTCCCACTACCCGCTTCGCCTGCAACAAGCACAACGTGACCCCGGCCGGTCACGGCAGCCTCGAGATGGGATCGCAGGAACCCGAGTTCCCTTTCACGCCCGACAAACAACGGTGCCGCCTTCTCAGGCTGTGTCTCGGTCAGGAAGGGCGGATAGCAGATCTCGACCTCGGGGACCGCACCCGACAGGTCGCCGGTCCGGATCTGGTCCGCGAGCGCCGTCGTCTCGGTCGCCGGATCGCTACCGAGTTCCGTGTCCAGTCGTTCTCGCAACCCCGAGAAGAGGGAGAGGGCCCGGGCGCTCTCCCCGATCCGGGCGAGGAGCCGCATGCACTGTCGGTGCGCCCTCTCGTCCCACGGATCGACCTCGGTCAGCCGTTCAGCGAACGAGAGCGCTCGCTGCCAATCTCCTGCCCGTTCGTGGTGGGTGGCCAACGATCGAAGGACGCCTGCCAGTTGTCGACGTGCCCGCTCAGCGGTGATCACGAGCCACTCCTCCCACTCAGCCCCGGCGCGAAGCTGGATGTCCTCCAACACGGCGCCTCGCCACAAACCGACCGCTTGCTCCCACGCCTCGACCGATCCCTCCTCGTCGGCAGGTGTCGCGGCGAGGCGTTCGAATTCGACGAGGTCGACCCAGACGTCCGGACTCGG
>JAUXCV010000313.1 GCA_030618675.1 Acidimicrobiia bacterium
GGTGTCGTTGTCGAAACCGGTGCGGTCCTCGGTGCCAACACGACGTTGTCCGCATCGATCCCGATCATCGACGTCACCGGTGATGAGCCGGTCGAGATCAGGGGAAGGGTTCCGGCCAACGCGGTCATCGTTCCGGGCGCCAGGGCGAAGGAGTTCCCGGCGGGCACCTACCACCTCCAGGCGCCGCTCCTGATCGGTTATCGGTCGGAGACGACCGACAAGAAGACGTCGTTGAACGACGCACTCCGAACCTTCGCGGTGGAAGTATGAGCCTCTCCGACACGCTCGTCGAACTCATCAACATCCCATCCGTGACCGGGGACGAAGAAGAGATCACCACCGCGATCGAGTTCCGTCTCGCTGCGGTCCAGCCCGTCAACCGTCTCGGCAATGCCCTTGTCGTCGGCGTACCCACCGGAAGGCCGATCGTCGCCCTCTATGGACACACCGATACCGTTCCGGAACAAGACAACGGTACGGCGAGCGTGCACGGCCACCGTATCTACGGTCTGGGCGCATCCGATATGAAGGCCGGCCTGGCGGTCATGGTCCATTTGCTCGAGACCCGGGAGATCATCGACGGCCCGTACGACGTCGTCGGCATCTTCTACGACAAGGAAGAGGGACCTTCGGCCGAAAACGGCCTCGAGGACGTCCTCAACACCGTGCCCTGGCTCGACGACGCCGAGTTCTCCATCGTGCTCGAGCCGACAGATCTCAACCTCGAATTGGGATGCAACGGGGCGATGAACGCGGACATCGTGTTCAACGGCCACGCAGCCCACAGCGCACGTCCCTGGCTCGGGGAGAACGCCGTCACGAAGGCCGGTGCCTGGCTCGCAGAGATGCACGACCGTCGTCCGGAACCGGTCGAGATCGCCGGTCTCGAGTATCGGGAGGTGTTCTCGGTCACGAGGGCATCAGGCGGTATCGCCAACAACATCCTGCCGGCCCGGTTCACCCTCAACCTCAACTACCGCTTTCCGCCGATCTACGACCTCGACGAGGCCGAGGCCCGGCTTCGCGACGTCGCGTCCGCGGCCGATGAGATCCTGATCACGGACCGGGCATCGGCCGGAACGATCCCCGAGGGGAACCCGCACCTCGCCCGCCTCGAAGAACTCGTGGGCGGAGCGAAGACCGCGAAGCAAGGATGGACCGACGTTGCCCGTCTCACCGGACGAGGCATCCCGGCCGTCAACTACGGTCCGGGTGAGGTTGCCCAGGCGCACCAGGTGACCGAGTCGGTCCCGACCGAGAATCTCGAGATCGTCTTCGACGTGCTGCACGGGTTCCTGACGGCATGATCGATCCCACAATCGAGATCGCGCCGCCCCGCACACGCCTGTTCTGGATTCTGTCCGGTGTGTTCACTGCGTTGGTGGGCATCACCTATCTCGCATTCGTTCGCACCGAGTGGGGACAAGCGGTTGAGAGCGCCGCGCTGGCCGGTCGTGAGATCGAACCCCAGCAGCTGATCTCAGACGCCTGGCACCTTCTCGACACGATCAGCGTCGTCGCCCTCGGCGCAGTTGCTGTTGTCCTCATGGGAGTGGCGATCGCCAGGAAACGTTTCGCTCTCGCTGTTGCAACCGGCGTGATGATCCTTGGGGCGAACGTCACGACGCAGGTCCTCAAGCGAGTGATCTTCGCTCGACCCGACCTGGCGAGCGACGCGAGTGACCTTCTTCACAACAGCCTGCCCAGCGGGCACTCGACAGTCGCCATGTCCGTGGCTGTTGCGCTGTTCCTCGTGTTCCCATCACGGTTCAGAACCGCTGCCGCCGTCGTCGGAGCGATCTATGCGGTCGGTGTCGGTGCCGCCGTCGTTGCCGCGGGATGGCATCGCCCGTCCGATGCGGTCGCCGCATGGTTCGTCGTCGGCGCCTGGACGGCGGCCGTCCTCGCCGCTCTCGCCATGAGCGGACGGATGCCGGTGATGAGAGAGATGCGCCGATCGACGCGGATCACGATCACCGTGTTCGGGGTATTGGCGGCTGTCGCCGGTGCGGTGGGGATCTTCGGGATCATCATCTCGGACGTCTGGTACGTAGAGGGAGTGTTCAACGAAGCGCACGAAGGAAGTGCGTTCATCACGTCGACTATGGGCGTCGCCTCGATGGGTCTCGCGACGATGGCGGTGATCCTCTACGCCGTTCGCGGCACCACGATCGGCTATCGCGAGAGCTCCTGACACCCGCCTCTGCGCGACGCAAACCCGAACCGACTCCGTCGCCGTTCGGTAGCCTGAAGGGCGAGCGGAAGAAGGGTTGCCGGTGACGGACGTGGTCTTGGAGTGCAGCGGTCTGCGCAAGGTGTACGGGGATCTCGTCGCGGTTGACGGCGTCGGATTCTCCATCGATGCGGGGGAGACGTACGGCCTGCTCGGCCCGAACGGAGCGGGCAAGACGACGACGATCTCGATGATCGCCGGCCTGCTCGACAACGATGGCGGAACCGCCGTTGTGTCGGGGAACGAGATCACGACGAAGAGCACGGCGGCCAAGGCCGCGATCGGGCTCGTGCCGCAGGATCTCGCCATCTACCCGGATCTCACAGCCAGGGAGAACCTCCGGTTCTTTGGAAAGTTGTACGACATCGGCGAGAGCCTCAACGAGCGCGTCGACGAGATCCTCGACATCATCGAACTAGCGGACCGGGCCGATGATCAGACCAAGGAGTACTCGGGCGGTATGAAGCGCCGCCTCAACATCGGACTCGG
>JAUXCV010000368.1 GCA_030618675.1 Acidimicrobiia bacterium
GAGGGAACGTGGACTGGCGGGCCGCCGGCCTGATCCTGATCGGATCCGTCATCGGAGCGTGGGGCGGCGCATGGATCGCAGAGCGGATCAACGAGCGCGCACTCGCCATCGCATTCGCCGTCGTTCTCGCCGTTGCCGGGATCAGGATGGTGATCTGACCATGGTCGAGATCGTCGCCCTCATCGCCCTCGGCCTCTTCGCAGGGGCGATCGCCGCCTCCCTCGGACTCGGCGGTGGAATCATCTTCGTGCCCGCCCTGGTCGTGCTGTTCGGCTTCGATCAACACATCGCTCAGGGCACGTCCCTGGCCGTCATCTTCCCCACAGCGATCGTCGCGACCGTCGCACACGCTCGCAGGGGGAACGTCCGATGGCGCCTCTCCATCCCGATCGGCATCGCCGGAATCATCGGCGCCGTTCTCGGTGCACAGGTCGCTCTGAGACTCGATGCCGATCTCCTCCGGCGCATGTTCGGCGTCTTCCTGATCCTGCTCGCCGTTCGAATGGCATGGCGAGCCTGGCGGATCAACGATCGGTCGGAGCCGGAACCCGGCCCGCCTTGAGAGAAGCCCCGCGCACCGGATCACAGCGCCTGGTCAGGGAACGAGGATCGCCCGGCAATGGACGCAGCGGGGCGGATCCTGCCGACGGGCTTCGTTCTCTTCGGCCGACGACAACATGAGGTGGCAGGCGCCACACACGCCGTTGTTCAGGCTGCCAACGGCACGACCGTCCCTGGTGTCACGGAGACCTTCGTAGAGGCTGATGAGGTCTTCGTCGATGAGCGGCACGATCTCGATCTTGCGATGCTCCTTGACGGCGATCTCCGCATCGATCACCCTCCAGGATTCGCGAATGCCGGCTTCGAGCTCTGCCTTGTGGCCGGTCTCGGCTTCAAGTTCGGCATCGAGTCGAGCAAGATCGGTTTCGATCTCCTCGCGAGACTCCATGAGTTCGAGGACTTCCTCCTCCATCCTGCCGACCTTGCCCTTCAGGAGTTCGACCTCACGACGGAGATAGTCGGCGTCGCGGGCGCTCAGACCGCCGGCATACAGCCGCATCTCCTCGGCACCGGCCTTCTGGCTCGTGATCTCAAGCTCACCGGATGTCTTGTCGACAGCCAGTTCGACCTCGCGCAAGCGGGCGGCGGTCTCATCGCGCTCGGTTCCAAGACGCACGGTTTCTTCATGAGCGGCCCGGTAGTCGACCAATTCGGGAAGGCTCTGACGCTGTTCGATCAGTCGGTCGATATGCGCATCGACGTCTTGCAGATCGAGGAGGTCGTGCAGACTCCTCACAGGCTCCATGCAGGTTCCTTCCACCATTAGCACTCGCGTTTGTCGACATCGACCCGAATGGGACGATGCCGAAGGCCTCAGCGTACCGTCGTCCTGCGCCCGAGGAATCGCCAGGACGCGACCGACTCAACCGAGATTCTTGGAGACCCGCGCGAGTCCGTCCTCGATGCGCTGATCCGAGTATCCCAGGTGCTCGAAGACCTTCGCTATGGGGCGATTCTCGGGGAGATAGACCGCGTCCAACTCGGTGAATCCGTTCTCACGAGCCGGTGCCTCGAGACGACGGAGCAGTTCAGTGGCGAGACCGCCGGTACGCCATTCCGGTGCCACGACAACGGCTACCTCCGCAACGGCGCAGCCGGTATGGCACTCGTAGCGCGCCACCGCCACCCCTTGGCCTTCGTCATCGGCTGCAACGAGCGCCAGTCTCCGCCGGTAGTCGACCTCGGCGAGGTAGTGGATCTGCTTGTCCGAGAGGTGCGGCGCGGCCGTGAAGAAGCGGTGCAGCAGCGTCTCACTGTCCGCGTGCGCGATCGCCTCGGCGATGTCGTCGACATCCTCGGGAAGAATCGGCCGAATCTGAACGCTCCGCCCATCGCTCAATTCGAAGTGCCCTTCGAGCTCTCTGGGATACCCGATGGGGAGCTCGGAGTCGGCAGGCCAGGTGATCATGCTTGCAATTGTAAGCACTCTGCGGCACTACCGCTAGCATTTGGCCGGGTTCGAAGGATTCCGGACGGAACGAACCGTCGTCCGGTAGCGTTGACCGGACCATGTGGAAGTCACGGATCACAACCCGCCAAGGCCCAGATCGAACCCTCCCCGACCGGGACGAACCGATCGGAATCACCGGCACGCATTTCGTCAATAGATCGTCAATGGTCCCACCGCTCCCGGAGAACCTCGAGATCGCCTACTTCGGGATGGGATGCTTCTGGGGGGCGGAGCGTGAGTTCTGGATCGCCGATGGCGTCTACACGACGGCCGTCGGCTACGCCGGCGGTGCAACCGTGAACCCGACCTAC
>JAUXCV010000335.1 GCA_030618675.1 Acidimicrobiia bacterium
CACATGAACGTCGCCGGACACAACGATCGGGCTATCGGCTTCTACACACATCTCGGATTCTCGATCATCGAGTTAGCGGATGACGACGTAGTCATGGGCATGCAATTCCCAACAGATGACCGCTCAGATTCGCAGCACACCTGATCGGTGAACCCCCGCCCGACCGGCATTGGTTCCGGCGTTCGGCTCTCACGATCGGCCGACCGGCGTGTGCATCTCAGGATGATCACCTCAGGTGGTTTTGGTGACCTTCTTGAGTCCCCTCGGCTGTTCCGGATCGATACCGCGAACCCGGGCCAGCGCTTCGGTGAACAACTGACCGGCGACGATGGCGGGCATTGGAGAGAGCCACTCCTCCGTGGGCGGGATGACGATCGAGGGGCCGGCCAGCGAAGGGTCGTTGGTGACGGTGAGGAGATTCGCATCCCTCTCCGTTCGGATCCGATCCAGCATGTCGACCGTGCTGTCGAACAGGGCACCACGCACGGCAACGGCAAGCACGGGGAACTCGGGTTCGAGAACGGCGAACGGGCCATGGGCGAAGTCCGCAACGGAGAACGGATGAGCGAGAACGTACGCCATCTCCTGGAGCTTCAGCGCCCACTCGAACGCGGTCGAGTACTGGTAGCCACGGCCAAGGACGACGCAGTCGCGCACCGGTCCGAACAGCCGTGCGCGTTCATTGATGACCTCGGACATCTCGAGCACTCCGGCAACGGCGACCGGAACCGCGTCTAGAGAGGCAGCATCTGCCGAAGGATCGAGCCGGGTTGCGATCATCGCGATGTTCATGAGCGTCGTGGTGTATGTCTTGGTCGCAGCGATGGACCGTTCCGGACCGGCGCGGAGAGGGACAACGACGTCGGCCAGTTCGGCCAGCGGCGATTCGGGATCGTTGGTGATGCCGATCGTTGGGCGTCCCTGTTTGCGGCCCTCTTCAACCACTGCGAGCAGATCGGGCGATTGCCCCGACTGCGAGATCCCGACGACGGCGGCACCCCCGAGATTCGGCGGAGTTCCGTACGAGCTATGCAGTGAAGGGGCCGCGAGCGTGACGGAGAGACGTGCCTTGCTGCCCCATACGTACTTCGCGTAGCGCGCAGCGTTGTCCGACGTTCCCCTCGCTGCGATCACAACGTGATACACGCCGGGCGATGTGAGGAGTCGCGCGGCGTCGGAGGCAGCGTCGCTGCCGTGCTCGATCAAACCGGCGAGAACCGCCGGCTGCTCCGCGATCTCGTCCAGGAGCGTCATGCATCCTCCAATCGTTCGGGATCCCTGAGATACGCCACGTGGCCACCGATGATGGTTGCAGCGACGTCGAATCGTTCGTCCAGCAGGGTGACGTCGGCCCGTCCGCCCACATCGAGTGAGCCGCGATCCACCTCACCCACGACGGCCGCTGGTCGTTCCGTCGCTGCATTGACCGCCTCTGTGAGCGGACAGCCGGTGATCGCCTGGAACGTGCGGATGGCGAGCGGGATCGTGAGCACGGACCCGGCGAGTCCACCGATGTCGTTGCGTGCTTCGAGGCCGTTGACGTGCACGGTGATGTCTGCGAGTGAATACGTGCCGTCGCCCACGCCGACGGCCGCCATGGCGTCCGTGACGAGCACGGTGCGGTCCCCGGCTACGGCACGGGCAAGCCGCACGACGCGATCGGCAAGGTGGAGTCCGTCGATGATCATGCCGAAGCGCATGCGTTCGTCGGTCAGCAGGAACCCGGCGAGACCCGGCTCACGACTCGTGATCGAGGACATCGCGTTGAACAGGTGCGTGCCGAACCGTGCACCCGCATCAGCTGCAGCGCTTGCGATCAGCGCCGTGGCATCGGAGTGACCCAACGACACAACGACACCGCGCTCGACGAGCTCTGCGGTGGCTTCGATCGAGCCCGGAAGCTCAGGCGCCAGTGTGACGAGCGCCACACCGGTCAACGGGGACCAGTCGTATGCCGAGGCTTCGGGGACGAGACGATCCAGCGGGTGGGTGCCGTGGCGCTCTCTCGAGATCATCGGCCCCTCGATGTGGAGGCCGAGCGGCTGTGCCCCGATGAAATCCGATGGCCGCCGGGCGAGCACGTCTCTGGCCGTGTCGATCCTCTCCATCGTCGTGGAGACCAGCGTCGGGAGGAACGACGTTACGCCAAGTTCCGGCAGTCGGGCAGCGACACTCCAGATCGAGCCGGGATCGTCGGTGAAGTCGGAACCGAACGCTCCGTTCAATTGGAGATCGATGAGTCCAGGAACGACGAGGAGATCCGCAGCGTTCAGCGTCGCTGCCTCGTCGACGGAGGCCACGATCCTGCCACCGTCGACGGCTACTTCGATCGCACGACCATCGGCGTCGTTCCCTCCCGTGATGTGAAGTCTCATGTCATCCTCCGTGTCCGCGTTCGTAGAGTCCGGTGATCCCGACCGGGAGCCGACCCCGAGCCTCCGCTTTGCCGAATATCGCATCGGCGACCGCGTCGAGCGAGGGTCGGCTGATCGAGTAGGTGGCGAGATGGGTACCCGATTCCGGATAGGCGGCCAGATCGTATGGGGTCCTCATG